>JAUJMG010000001.1:45456-46701 GCA_030446955.1 Thermomicrobiales bacterium | reverse complement strand
CCAGTCGAGCGCCACCCGAAGGTTGTCGTGCTCGGTCTCCAAACGGTCCAGCCACGTGACTTGGTCGGCTCCCGTCAACTCTGGCGCCGCCCGTTCCGCGAGCGTGAGGAAGTACGCCGCGTGGGTTCCACGCACCGGCGCGGCCTCCCCGCTGGTCTCCAGCCGCTCCCCCCCATACTCCCGGATCGTCTCCAGCATCCCATACCGGGGCCCGCTCTCGTCGCTCGTCCCGTCCACGTCGAAGTCCCGCCGCAGCAAACTCTTCGCTGCCAGCGAGGCCACCAAGGCGTCAGTGGAGGAGGTCTGATCCCCCTTCCCGTTCCCGTCGGTTGCTGCTCTCGCCACGACTGATGCCGCTTCCAGGGTAAAACCTCCGGCAAAGGCCGCCAGGCGCCGGAAGAGATCTTGCTCCTCGGGGGCCAACAGGTCGTGGCTCCAGGCGATGGTGTCGCGCAACGTCCGCTGCCGCGCCGGCAGGTCCCGATAGCCCCCGGTGAGGGCGGGTAAGCGGGCCGAGAGCTGGGCCAGGAGCTCGGCCGGGGGGAAGCTCCGGCTTCGCGCCGCCGCCAGCTCGATCGCCAGCGGCAGCCCGTCCAGCCGCACGCTGATCTCCGCCACCGCCGCCGCGTTGCCCCCATCGAGGGTAAAGTCGGTGGCCACTGCCTGGCTGCGACCCACAAAGAGCGCCACCGCTTCGTACCGCAGCAGGTCCTCGGGTGGTGGCAGCGGCTTTAGGGGCGGTATGGTCAGGGGCGGCACCCCCAACTCGTGCTCGGCCCGCAGGTGCAGCAGCTCCCGGCTGGTGGCTAGCACTTTCAGGCGCGGCGCTCCCTCCAGCAGTTCCACCACCAGCGGCGCCGCCTCTAGCAACTGCTCAAGGTTGTCCAGCACCAGCAGCAGTTCGCGCCCCGCCAAGTGCTCGGCAAGCACCGCCCGCAATGGGCGCTCTCCCGTCTCCCGCAGCCCGAGCACCGTCGCGATGGCCGGGATCAGCCCCTCCGGCTCCCTCACCGCCCCCAGGGGGACGAAGAAAACCCCGTCGGCGAGGTCGTCGATCAGCTCGGCGGCCACCTGCAGCCCCAGCCGGGTCTTGCCGATCCCCCCGGGGCCGGTCAGCGTCAGGAGGCGAACCTCCGGCCGACAGAGCTTCTCCCGCGCTGCGGCCACCTCTCGTTCCCGCCCAACCAGCGGCGTGGGCTGGGCCGGCAGGTTGTTGGGGCGGGCATCGAGGGTGGCCAGGGGCGG
>JAUJMG010000001.1:20144-45356 GCA_030446955.1 Thermomicrobiales bacterium | reverse complement strand
TCGCCGACGGTCTTGAAGACGCGGCCATGATGGGCGGCGATGCAGTGGCGGAGGATGGCATCGTGGCGCGCCACGGCCACTGCCATCGCCGATGGGTGCCGCTCCCACCGCTTGGTGCTGCCCTCGATGTCCGTGAACAGGAAGGTCACCGGCCCGGTGAGTTGCCCTACACGAGCGTACTTGATCTCCTCCGGTGAGACCCCGGAGGGAAGGGCACCGATACCGGTGCTGCCGACATGAAGGGTCATGGCACGCCCCACTCGCTCGGAGACCGACACCGCCACTTTACGATCAGTAGAGGGAGGCTATCACGTACAGCGCGAGTCCAGTTGGAAGGGAGTAGCGGATGATATTGGTGATAGCGCGGTCGACGTAGCGATGTTTAGCCGCAGTGATTCGAGCCGTGGCATGAACCTGCCCGGCCAGATCATGATTCAACTCCGCAGCCGTGGCCCTCATCAGACCATGCTCCCAGGTGGCCCTGTCGGTCGCCGCCACATCTGCAAAAAACATCTGACTCTGCTCCGGGTCGCGGACGATGGTCGGGCGAAGCGCCCGGAACGCCTGCTCGACCGCCCGGACCGTTGGGATGCCAAAGCCGGCGCCTAGCGCGATCACCAGCGCGGCGAGCGCGATGTCGGTAGCACTTGGGTCGTCCAGCAACTCCCGGTAATGGGAACGCCCCATCAAGGCGATCGGGTCAAACACCACCTTGCCGGCAACGCCCACGAAGGCGAGCAAGACGGCTGCCTTACGGTCTGCGAGTTCCCCCACCACGTTATTTCGGATTAGGAGGTCCCGCAGAATGCTGTAACGGTCGAGATCATCCTCGGGTGTGCCCCGTGCGGCACCATCGTCGGCATCCCCGTTGTGCTCCAACTCCGGCTGGAACGTCAGCGGAAGCGTGCTGCCTGTGGTCTGGTTCAAGAACTTGTGCTCCAAGAGACCCGGCGTCGCTTCGGTCACCGGGGGATGCCTGCCGGCGAGATACCCTGAAGGGACCCAGCGCACCATGTGGACCAAAGACGGAAATCCGGCTGCATCGATCGCATCCATCGCTGAATGGGTCGATCATACTCGCATTACCCCTCTTCGAGATAGCGATGCCTCGCAACTCCTTACCGCGCGCGAAGGCGGGGACCCAACCCCGCCAGACGGCCCCGGTAATGGCGCAGGTGTCACTGGAGGCGTGCGGTACACTGCAAGGACACGGGTGACGCATGCGCTCGCGCGGAGCGCCGCCGGGCCGGGAGTTTTCTCATCTTGGAACAGCGTGTCATGCTTCGGAGAAGGTAGCGGGTGGTTCGGATAGCGGCCGTCGGAGACCTCCATATCCGCGCCGGGGTCCCAATCGGGATGGCCGACGAGCTCCTCGCCTTGCGGGACCAGGCGGACGTTTTGGTGCTTGCGGGCGATATCACCGACGGGGGCCGGATTCCGGAAGTCGAGGCCGCGGCCGATCTGTTGCGTCCGGTCGGCCTGCCAATCGTCGCCGTCCTGGGCAACCACGATCGCCGCTGCCTCCGCCGGACAGCCTTCCGGCGGATTTTGGAGAGTGCGGGCGTAACTCTCTTGGACGGCGAAGCGACCGTGCTCGATATCGGCGTGCGACTTGGCTTCGCCGGCGTGGGTGGGTACGGAGGCGGGTTCTGGCCGGACGAGGGTCCCGCGCTGCCGCACCACCGGGCGGCCCAGGCGCTCGCAGTCCGGGCTCGGCGCGAGGCGGTACGTCTCGACCAGGCCCTCTGCCAGCTCGACGCGAAGGTCAAAATTGTGGTGATGCATTACGCACCCACGACATCGACCCTCGGGAGTGAACCGCCAATCAAATATTGGATGCTCGGGAATATCGAGTTGGCCCATGTTATCGACCGGCACGATGTCGACCTCGTCATCCACGGTCATGCCCACCTCGGCAACACCTATGGGCAGACCACAGGTGGCACCCCCGTCCGCAATGTCGCAACAACCGTAACCGGCGGACCAATCGTCCACGAACTGCCAGTTAGGGAGAATCACCGCCGAATGCCGGTCGTCTACCCGGTCGTTGAGACAGCCACGTGAGCCGCTCCCGATCCGGTCCGTTTCCCTTGCTGCGACGAGCACCTAGCGCTAACGGTCAGATCCGGCTCGATCTTCTCGGCAACCCCTACGGCCCCTCCGTTCATGTACAGGATGCCCTCGCCTCCTGTGATGACCTGCACCAACCGGCCGGGGAGCGGGAAATTCGCCTTCATCTCCGCCTCGCCAACTTGGTCGGCGTTCCGCCCGGTTGGCTGACGCTCGCCAACGGCATCGATGAACTGCTTCACATGGTCTTGCTCTGGAGGCGGGAGAGCGGCCCGCTCGTGCTCTTTCCGCCCGCGGACCCTCAGGAGGAGCATCGAGCCCGGCTCCATCGGCTCGATATCCTCCGGCTCCCAAGAAGGGACCGCTTCGCCCTCCCGCTTGATCCGGCGACCGTAGCCTCCGTACCCGCACGCGCGACGGCCCTTGTCGCCTCCCCGCACGATCCAAGTGGAACCTTGCTCGGCAGCCAGGATGTCGTTCGGCTAGCCCGGGCCTGTGAAATGGTGGTTGTGGACGAGCGCCACACGGAGTACAGCGCTCGTACGCTGACCCCGTTCGTGCGCGAGTTCGAGAACCTCTTAGTCCTCCAAACCTTTGAAACCTGGGCGGGGCTCGCCGGATTGCCGATCGCCTATGCGGTCGCTCGCCCGGAGATAAGCGCGGACCTGGCCCATTACCGGCGACCGGGGGGAGTGGCTCTCGGCGCCGTGCTGGCCGCGCAGGCGACGCTGGACGATCTCGCCTACGTCCGGGGCACCGTGCAACGGGTTCGAGAGGAAAAGTCTCGTCTCTACCGCACGCTGCGCAAGCTAAATATGGTCAGCGTCCCCTATCCCTCCTGGGCGAACTTCCTTCTCGCGCGCGTCGAGCGCGGTGGGGCCGCCCTCTTCGCTC
Organism: Thermomicrobiales bacterium; assembly: GCA_030446955.1. GTDB lineage: Bacteria > Chloroflexota > Chloroflexia > Thermomicrobiales > UBA6265 > LC2-1. The sequence goes on along the minus strand of JAUJMG010000001.1, from coordinate 42,392 downwards.
GCGAGCTCGGCCGCCGCAACATTCGCGTTCACGTCCCGTCCCATCCGGACCTCGGGACAGATCACCTCCGTATCAGCGCCAGCAGCCCGGACGCCACGCTCGCCCTCAAACGCGCCCTCATTGAGATCGCTGCGCCGCTATAGAAGGCGCGTACGGCTACCCCTGGTTGGAGAGTGCCCGTCGGAGTCCCCGGCGCAGGGGACAAACGCGGCGGTTACTCAGCCCGATCTCTTGTCAAGGACCGATCACCGTCGTCATTCACCGTGTTGCGAACGATCGATCATTGAAGGGCGCGCTATGCCCTCGTCCACCTCCCCGGACGCCGCGTTCCCGCAGTCCACAAGCTTCCTATCCCTGTCGCAGGACGTCCCGCTGCGCGGCGAACAAGACATCGAGGCCCGTGCTGGCGACAACGAGCAGTTCGTCAAGGACGGCCGGCGTGAAGGGGTTACGCTCAGCGGTGCCCTGCAATTCGACGAAGGCGTGCGCATCCGTCATCACGACGTTGAAGTCCACGTCCGCGGCCGAGTCCTCGGAGTAGTCCAGGTCCAGGAGCGGTACGCCACGCACCACCCCGACACTGACCGCCGCAACGGCCGCCCGTAACGGGTCCCGCTTGATCTTCTTCTCCGACAGGAGGCGACGACAGGCGAGAGCCAGGGCGACGTAGCTTCCGGTGATGGCAGCGCAGCGCGTGCCAGCGTCTGCTTGGAGGACATCGCAATCAAGAATCACCTGGCGCTCACCCAGAGCGTCTAGATCAGTCACTGCCCGCAGACAACGCCCGATGAGACGCTGAATCTCTACAGTCCGCCCGCCCTGCTTCCCAACAGCCGCCTCACGTGGCGTCCGCTCCTTGGTGGCCCGGGGAAGCATGCTGTATTCCGCGGTCACCCAGCCCCGCCCCTTCCCCAGCATCCAGCGAGGCACCTTCGCCTCGACTGTCGCGGCACAGAGGACATGTGTCTGGCCGAGTTTGATCAACGCTGACCCCTCGGCGTAGGGGGCCGCTCCGGGAATGATCTCCAGCGGTCGGAGCTCCTCCGGTCCCCGGTCGTCGCGCCGCTTTCCCCTCGTAGGCCCGGCCGTCATGATCCGTGCTCCACCACGGGGACAGCCCGGCCAGACGCTTCTCGGGGCCAAAAGTGACGGGACCGGCGGGGAGAACTCTGGGGAGCGATTCTGCCCATCAACTCGATTCCTCGGCAGCCGCGTAGACCGCGCGGATGCGCTGCAAGCGGTTCTGCAGCTCCGCCTCCAACCCACGGGCAGTCGGCTGATAGTAGCGCCGCCCGGTCAGATTCTCGGGCAGGTTCTGCTGGGCTACGACGCCACCCTCATGGTCGTGCGCGTACTTATAGCCCCGTCCGTATCCCTCCGCCTTCATCAGTCCCGTTGCCGCATTGCGCAGGTGGAGGGGCACCGGATCGTTACGCGTTTCCGCCACGTCAGCTTGGGCGCCCTTATAGGCGACGTAGACAGCGTTGCTCTTCGGAGCGAGAGCAAGGTAAACGGTCAACTCTGCGAGTGCTAAAGCACCCTCGGGCAGGCCAAGAAAGTGAACCGCTCCCTGTGCCGCCATCGCTAGCGTGAGCGCCTGAGGATCGGCCAGGCCAACATCCTCTGAAGCGAATCGGACGAGCCGCCGGGCGACGTACAGCGGGTCGTCACCCCGCTCCAGCATCCGCGCCAGCCAGTAGAGCGAGGCGTCCGGGTCGGAACCTCGCAGCGTCTTGTGCAGCGCCGAGATCGTGTCGAAGTGGTCCTCGCCACCCTTATCGTAGGTCGCGGCCCGTCGTTGCGCCGCTTCCCGTACAAGATCAACGGTAATCTCCGGGCGCTCGCCGTAGCCGGTGCCGGTCGCGGCGAACTCCAGCGTGTTGAGGGCGAACCTGGCATCCCCGTTGGCGAAGTTGACCAGCAGGTCGAGGGCGTCCTCCGTGATACTCAGATTCTGATCACCCAGGCCGCGCTCCCGGTCCCCAAGGGCCCGTACCACCAAGGTCCGAATTTGATCGTCGGTCAGCGGGCGCAGCACGACCACGCGGGAACGGGAAAGGAGGGGCGAGTTGACCTCGAAGGACGGATTCTCGGTGGTCGCTCCGATCAGAATCACCGTGCCATCTTCGACATGGGGCAAAATCGCGTCCTGCTGACCTCTGTTAAACCGGTGGATCTCGTCGACAAACAGCACCGTTCGCTGTCCGTGCATGCCGAGGCGGTCGCCAGCCTCCTTGATCGCCGCTCGCAGGTCCGCCACGCCGGAAGTAACCGCGCTGACGGCCGCAAAGTGGGCCTTCGTGGAGTTGGCAATGATCCGGGCCAGCGTCGTCTTTCCGGTTCCCGGGGGTCCCCAGAGGATCAGCGAGGAGAGTTTGTCGGCTTCGATCGCCCGCCGGAGCAGCGTGCCTTGCCCGACGACATGCTCCTGCCCAACCAGTTCATCGAGGGTTCGCGGGCGCACCCGTGTCGCGAGCGGCGCCCGGCTGACCAGGTGTTCCTTTCGATGAGCCTCAAAGAGATCCATGCTCACAGGCGGTTGCCTCCCCATAGCGCACCAGCGGGGCGGCGCAGGACGAACGGCACGATTTCCAAAGAGCCTTGAGCCAAGCGGGACGAGATCTACGCCTCCTCTGGATCCTCATCGCCCACCAGGGCATCCAGCTCCGCGATGCGTCGCTCGACATCCTCGATGGAGCGGACTCCCAGATCCTGCATCTCCTCCAAAAGCTCCTCCAGCCGGTCAAGTTGGTCCAGGGCCTCATAGATGGAGCGATCGGCGGGCTGATCCGGGTGTTGGGAGCGCGAAGGGCACATAGGGGTTACTCGATCCCGACTAGCCTAAGCGGTAGCCGCCAGGACAACATAGGCAACGAGGCTGACCAGGCCGAACTCGACGAGGTCGCGGGAGCGGATTCTGGAGCGTTGAGACCGAGCGAGCAGTACCCCGGCGGTCAAATAGAAACAGACCAACAGGACCGCGCCGCCGCTCCAGCCGTGGGTCTGCCACCAGTTGACGGCCACCATGGCCTCAGCCATCGCGCCGCCCCCAAGCAGCGCGTAGAAGACGCGACGGGGCGGGGCGATGATGCCTCGCTCCAAGGTCTCCAAGATGAGGACGCCGCCCACCAACCCCACAAATGGAGCAGAGAGCCACGTCGGAAGCTTGTTGTAGTAGATCGCCCCGAGGGCGAGAAAAGCGATGGCGTGGATGACAAACGTGTGAATGACCGTTGCGGTTCGATGGGTGGTGTCCCCAGCGTCGTCAAGAAGATCCCGGGAGAGCAGAGCCCCAGCGGTTCCGAATAGGGCGATCAAGGGACCGACAAGTAGCATCAGGCCGTTGTGATACGTTGCCACGAGCAACACGGCCGCCAGCGTCGCCACGGCTGGAACAGCCCAGGCCGTGGCCATGGCGGTTTCTGGCCTGGGGTGCCCGACCGCCGCCGCCGCTTGAGCAGCGTTGCGCTCGGCGTACTGTGCCCCAATGGCGGCCACCAGCACCACGATCACCGCAAGGCCCCAATAGAGAGCGTTGGTCGTTTGCAAGAGGGGGATGCGATCTCCGTCGGCATCCCCAAGCGCTGCGATCGCGAGGACCAGCACCAGCCCGAAGACGATGAGGCTGACGACGATACCAGAGCCAAAAGCGGGCTGTCGGACGCTCTGGACACCGACACCCGGTACCGCGGTTGGCCGCGGTCCCGTTTCCTGCGTACTCGATCGAGCGCCCGATTCCATCCCCATCGGCGGCGTACTCCTCCCCAATGGCGGCAAACTGTACCCGGATTACCCGCTCGACGCCACGGCCAGGCGCCAAACAGCGGGCCGCACCTGTCCAGGAGGGCATTATCAAGAGGCGACGAGGCTCGAGATCCTAGGATTAGAGCGGTCGATGTCCGCCCGCGACCTAGCTCGCGTCGGCGGGATCGACAAGCGACGACCAGATCGCGACGAGCTCGTCGCCAGGAATGGCGCCCTCGCGAAGAACGATCAGATCGTTCCCGGTAAAGGCGATCACCGTTGAGGGAACACCGCCCGGTGCTGGTCCACCATCGACCAGAAGGTCGAGCCCCTCGCCCAGGGCGTCCGCCACCTCAGGAGCGGTGCGAGCCGGAGCGCGACCGGAGCGGTTCGCGCTGGTCACGGCAAGCGCCCCGCCCGCCTGCTCGAGGAGGCGGATGGCGATCGGATGATTCGGCACCCGTGTCCCCACCGTCCCCCCCGGGCCGATCACCTGGGGCGGCATGCCCTCTCGGGCGGGAACGACCACTGTCAGCGGCCCCGGCCAGTACCGCTCCAGGAGCAGTGAGACCTTGGGGTCAAGGTCCAGAGCAACCCGGTCCAGCGCCTCCACCGAGGCAAGCAGCACCGGTAGCGGGCGATCGGGCGGCCGCCCCTTGACGGCATAGACGCGGCGTAGAGCTTCGTCGCGCCCGAGCGAGGCCGCGATGCCGTACACAGTGTCCGTCGGGAACGCAATCACTCCGCCGGTCGCGAGCCGCTCTGCCGCCCAGGTGATTGCCCGCGGATCGGAGCGGTCGAGGATGACGAGACGACGCTCTTCGCCCGGTTCAAGGGGCGCGGGCGGGAGGACGTGGTGGACATTCTGATCGAAGGCGACATCCTCGGAGACCAGATCGCTGGTATCAAACTCATCGAGACGGCTCATTTAGAGTGTCGCCTTGATCTGGGCGGCGAGGGTCGGGGTGATCCCGTCGACCGCGGTCAACTCCACCACGGACGCCTCCTTGACGCCCTTCAACGATCCGAACTGGCGGATCAGGGCCTGCTTCTTCTTCGGACCGATCCCTGGCACATCGTCCAACTTGGAGTGGAACCCTGCCTTCGATCGCCGCTGGCGATGGAACGTGACCGCGAAGCGGTGGGCTTCGTCACGTACTCGCTGGACCAGGAACAGCGCCTGGGCGTCCCGTGGTAGGAGAACAGGATCGGAGCGTCCAGGAAGAAAGAGCTCCTCGTTCTCCTTGGCTAAGCCGACGATCGCCTGGCCGGCCATTCCGACCTCCTCCAGCACCGCAAGGGCAGCATTCAACTGGCCCTTGCCGCCGTCCACGATCACGAGATCCGGGAGAGTCGTCCACTTACCCTCCTTTTCTTCATCCGCCTCGGCGGCTCGCTTAAAGCGGCGCCGGATCACCTCCTGCATCATCGCGAAGTCGTTGGATCCCACCACCGTCTTGATCGCGAAGCGGCGGTACTCCTTCTTGGCCGGCTTCGCGTCTTCGAACACCACCATGCTGGCGACCGGGTTAGTCCCCTGCGTGTTGGAGATGTCGAAGCACTCGATGCGGCGGGGAAGGCGTGGGAGGTCCAGTGCGTCGGCCAGCTCCGTCATCGCGGCGGTCATCTTCTGCTCGTCCGAGAGGAACTTGAGGCGGCTTTGCTCCAGATTCTCCTCGGCGCTCTTGGCGACCATCTCGACGAGGCCCCGCTTCTCCCCTCGTTGTGGCACCAGTAGCTCCACCCGGCCACCTCGACGCTCCCGCAGCCACTCCCCCAGCACGGCCGCCTCTCCTTCCGGCAGCGAGTGCTGGAGCAGGAGTTGGGGCGGAACTAGCGCGGCATCGGCATAGAACTGAGCCACGAACCCCGCCAGAATCTGGGCTGGTTCATCCCCGACCATCGCCTGCATCGGAAAGAACTCGGAGCCGAGAATCTTGCCGTTTCGCAGAAAGCCGACCTGCACCCCGGCATCCCCACCCGCGCCCTGCGCAACGGCAATCACGTCGGCGTTGGTGCCGTTCGGGCTGACGATCTTCTGCCGCTCCAGGACATGCCTGACCGCATCAATGCGGTCCCGCAGCTCCGCCGCGCGCTCAAAGTTCCAAGCGTCGGCGGCCTGGTGCATCTCCTCCTCAAGCGGCGCCAACACTTCCTCGCCTCGACCGGCAAGGAACAGAGCGGCGCGGTCGATAGCCTGCATGTAGGTCGGATGGTCAACGTTGGAGATGCACGGTGCGGTGCACTGGTGCATATGGAAGTAGAGACACAGGTCGTCATGCCCTGTGATCTTTTTCTCGCATTTCCGGTACGGGAACAACCGGTTGAGCAGGTTGAGCGTCTTGTAGGCCGACCCGGCGGAGGTGTAGGGTCCGAAATAACGGCCTCCGTCGTCAACGATCAAGCGGGTGGAGATAACGCGGGGCCACTCCTCGTTCGTGATCTTGAGATAGGGGTACGTCTTGCTGTCCTTCAGCATGACGTTGTACTTCGGCTGGTACTTCTTTATCAGCTCGTTTTCGAGGATCAGTGCTTCGGTCGCGGTGTCGGTGCGGATGACCTCGAAGTCGGCGATATGGTCGACCAGTTCACGGGTCTTGGGATCCATGCCCCGCTTGGACTGGAAGTAGGACCGAACCCGGTTCCGCAAAGCCACCGCCTTGCCAACGTAGATCACCTTCCCGCTGGCGTCCTTCATCAGGTAAACGCCCGGGGCCGGGGCGAGCGCCGTGAGGCGGGAGGAGAAGTCGGGGCGCGTGGTGGTCATAACCTAGGAATTATAGCGGAGAAGGCACCGGTCTCCCCGGAAGCTGGACACATGAGCGCGGAGCGGAATGGACGGTATGCCCCCGCGGGCAGAGCTACAGGCTTCGCTCGCCGCGCATCGCAACGCTCATCCTCCCCGGGCCACGAGGAATGCCAGACCCGTTAGGGAGTTGGGAGGCCGAGTCGAAGGCCGAGCCGGTCGGCGAGCGCCGCCAACGCCTCAGACTTGGGTGAACCCGGTGAACCAACCCAGCGAGGAACGAGCCTGATCTGGTCCGGCCGGGTGACGCCTATCTCCAGCTCCGTCGCTCGCTGCACCAGCGGGTTCTCCCAAGGACCCACCTCAGCATCGCCCGATTCTCGCAGCGCCAGTGTGATCAACTCCGCGGCGACAAGGTCTTCCGTCGCCACTCCGATATCCAGAGAGCCGACAGTTCCGCCGATCAACACGCCACTGGTCGAAAAGGCGAGGGCAAGGTCCGCCGCAAGCGAGGTGCGGCTACTGGACGACGCAGCCGCGCCGACCAAGGGATGAACGTAGGCCGGCCAGATGCCGATAGGGGACGTGGCGCCCTGGAGATCGATCGCCGCGACCATCGCCGCCCCGGCCAGGGCGCGCGGGACGCGAACCGACCTCAAACCTGCTCCCCGGCCACGGATGTCGACGGCAACCCAATCGCCTGCACCGACGCTCGGTACCAGCCCCCTTGCCCGCATGAAGGCTGAAGGCGGCCGGACGATCCGAGCCATCTGACCTTGACCACGAAACGCGCAGGCTGCCGCGTCGGCCACGTCCCGGCCTTCGCGGCGACCAAGCGGCTCGCCAACCACGACGATCTCCTGGGCAAGTAGAGATGCGCGGGCGCGGAAATCCTGCCGGTCAAATTCCCGGACAGCCGCCTCCAGGGCAGACGTGAGGTCCGGGCCGGAGGCCAAGACAACGGCGACCGTGTCAGCTTTGCTCCAGTCATTGGTCGGCACGAGGTTATCCTGGCCGCAGAAGCGAGCCCGCGGGTCGGCCCCGTCTCCACGGCCTCGACGGGTTCATCTCGGCGGACCTACCCCTTGACCGAGCCTACTGAGAGGCCGGCAACGAACCAGCGCTGGAGCAGGAAAAAGACGACGACGACAGGCAAGGTGATCAGAATTGACATCGCGGCGAAATCGGACCAGGGCACCTGGCTGGCGTATTCCCCCTGCATAGAGTAGAGCCCCATCGCCAGCGTAATCCGGCTCGGGTCGGTGATGAAGGTCCAGGCTAGGACGAACTCCGTCCAGCCGGCCATGAAACCGAGCAGCAGGGTCACCGCGAGGGCCGGCAGGATGAGCGGTAGGATGACGTCGATAAACGCGCGATTGGGTCCGGCGCCGTCCACCATCGCCGCCTGTTCCAAGTCGGTGGGGATGGTGTCGATGTACCCCTTGAGATTCCAGATCGCGAAGGGGAGCGCGCCCGAGACATAGGCGATGCCGAGGCCAAGCAGGGTGGTCCGCACGCTCTCGTTGGTGCCCGGGATCTTGATGCTGTTGAGCAGTACGAAGAGGGACGTCAGCGTGGCCACGCCCGGCAGCATCTGCACCGCGATGAAGGCAAAGAGGCCCCACTTGCGACCAGGGAAGCGAAACCGGGCGAAGCTATAGGCGGCCGTGACCGCGACCACAAGCACGGCAGCGCTGGTGCCCAAAGAGACGATCAGGCTGTTGCGGAACATGGTCCAGAAGCCGACGTTGTTCGGGAGCGGCTCCGTCAGGATGCGCGTGAACGCCGCGAGCGATGCGCCGGGCGGGATCAGCGTCAACGAGGTCGGGCGCTCGATGTTGCGCGGATCGAGCGCCATCGAGATGATCCAGAGCACCGGAAACAGGACCGCGAACAAAATCAGCAGCAATGCGAGGTGGGCAAGGACGTTCTCGATCAGCGGTCCCACCTGGCGGGGACGATGGTATTCCGTTCGCTCAGCGAGGGCGCCCCGCTCTGCAGCAACGGTACGGCCGATGACGTTTCGTTCAAGGGCCATTACGCCGCCTCCAGTCCGCGCAGGTACTTATTCTGCGCGAGCGTGATGATCAGCAGAATAAAGAAGACGATGATGCTGAAGGCAGCCGCCAGCCCGTAGAAACCCTGCGGGTTCACGAGTTCGAACGCCTGCGTGACGAGGATCTCTGTTCGGCCAAAGGGACCGCCACCTGTGATGAAGAAGATGACGTTGAACTGGTTGAAGGTCAGGATAGAGCCGTACATGATGGCCGGGACCATCACGGGCTTGAGCAGGGGGGCAGTAATGTCCCAGAACTGCCACCAGCGGTTCGCTCCGTCCAGCTTCGCGGCTTCATAGAGGTCGCTCGGGATGGATTGCAGAGCGCCGGAGGCAATCACCATCATGAAGGGCCAGCCAAGCCAGACGTTGACCAGCAACACCGCATAGAAGGCGAGAGGCAGAAAGCCCAGAAACGGAATGGGCGCGTCCGTCGACTCCAGCCACCGGATGTCGTTCGGCAGACCCAGGGCGCCGAGCGAGAGGTTGATGGCGCCAAACTCGCGGTTGAACATGTTCCGCCAGACGATGGCGACCACGAGCGGCGGCATCGCCCAGGGAAAGATGAAAATGGCCCGGAAGATACGACGACCGATGACCAGTTGCCGATTCAGCAAGAGCGCGATCGCGACGCCCAGCACGACGTGAAAAAAGACGTTGGTGACGGTCCAGGTTAGGTTGAACCCAAGAATTCGGTAGAAGTTGTAGTTAGCGATGCCGATGTCATTGTTGAAAATTTTGACATAATTATCGATACCGACGAAGTCCGGTGCTCGCCCACGGAGATTTCGTCGGCTGTAATCCGTGAACGACATCCAGACCTGGTACGCGATCGGGTAGAAGGTGACTAAGCCGAGGATGAGCGCCGCGGGCAGGATGTAGAGATAAGGGAGCCAGTAGCGAGCAAACCAGGACTGCCCTTGCCCCCCAGTCTGTTCAATCGCGCCGGACCGATCGCTCGGCAATCCAGTGGCAGGGTGGGGAGCCGATCCAGCCGTCTCTGTCGCCATGGCAGCGCCTCCGGAGCCGATGCTTGACAGATGATGATTCTCGGGCGGGAGATGTCTAGTTCTCCCGACCATCGCCCTCAGGGCGGTACCGGGCGCCCCAGGCACCCGGTACCAGAACCGCTGTGGCTACGAAGAGGCCTTCTCGATCGTCTCCTGGGCCTCCTTCACCGCCTCTTGAGGCGGGAGTTGGCCTTCGAGAACTTTGGTGATCATGTCGCCGGCCGGCGTCCAGACGAGGCTCATCTTGGGGTTGCTCGGCAACGGCACGCCGCTCTCGTATTGCTGAAGGAAGGTCGCGGCGAACGGGTCGTCAGCCGGCAACTCGACCTCGGTGCTCGCCGGGAGCTGGCCGGCCTCGTCCACTAACATCTGCGTGCACTCGGTGCTGAACCAGCGGGCGAACTCGAACGCCAACTCGGCCTGCTCATCCTCGACGTTGGCGTTGATGTAGAGGCTCGTGACGCCCACAAATGGCTTAGCGGCGGCGTTATCCTTCTCACCGATAGTCGGCAGGATAGCAACGCCAACCTTCTCCTCGCCAAGTGCCTCAACCGCCGCCTGCTCGAACCAGGGACCGTTGAACATCATGGCAAGCTTACCCTCTTTGAAGAGGGACTCGACGGCACCCTGATCCGCTTGCGTGAAGACCCCCGGTGTCTCCTTGAGCTTCTTCAGGAAGTTCAAGAATTCGACGGTGCCTTCAGAGTCGAGGGCGACGTTACCCTCGTCGTCAAACACTTGGCCACCGAAGCCATACAGGTAGCCGACGTTGGAGTAGAAGTTGGAGATCAAGCCGAAGCCGTAGCGGTCCGGCTGCCCTGACATCTCGGAGGCCATCGCCATCAACTCGTCGACGGTCTTCGGCGGGTTCTGCACCAGGTCCTTGTTGTAGAAGAGGGCGACCCCATTGATGTTCTGCGGCACCCCGTAGATCTGGTCTTCGAACGTCACCCCCTCGATGGCGGTCGGGTTGTAGCCCTCGGCGAAGCCCTCACCCGCCAAATCATCGATTGGTTTGATGACGTCGGCTTCCACGTAAGCGCCAATCCAGTCAGAGGGCCCGAGGAGCACGTCGGGGCCTCCACCAGCGGAAGCCTCGGTGTTGTACTTGTTTTGCAATTGGTCGAACGGCACCTGGAGCACGTTCAGCTTGACGTTGGGGTACTTCTGATTCCATGCGGGGACGCACTGCGCGTTGAATAATTCCGCTTCCGTTCCAAGCCCGTGCCAGAACGTCACTTCTCCAGAAAGGTCCGCCGGCGCGTCCTGCGCTAGCGATGCCGCCGGCGTGGCGGCGAGCACCGCGGCAATGGCCGGAGCAGACAGCCCGGCCGCAGCCGCCCGACGCAGGAAGGACCGGCGGCTGATCGAGCCACCCAAGAACTGGTCGAGCACCTTCTTCGGATCCGATTCGGGCATCGCTGCCTCCTCGTTGCTTACACCCAGCTTCGCCGCGAAGACCCTCTCCGCGCGAGCCATCCGAGCATACCCAGATCATATCTACCGCAAATCTAGGTCCAGTGAAAGAGATGCGGGACGCACTGGGTTTGCCATCGTGTAGCGCGGCATCGGTATGAGCACCGCGTTGGGTCTCGCGAAGGGCGAGAACCGGTTAGTCCAGGGAGCGGAGCGGGGTGTAGCGGAGCAGCAGCGGGACGTAAGAGAGCACGAGCACGCCGTTGATGGCAAGTGCCGCCTGCACCCCGATCCGGTTCGCAAGGAACCCCGCTTCCAAGGCTCCGATCGGCGTCAGCCCCCAGAACATACTGTAGACCGCGAGGACGCGGCCTCGATAGGCGTCGTCGACCAAGGTCTGAACGAGTGTGTCATTGAGGGTGCCGTAGATGGCGACTACCAGCCCGAGCAGCAGAATCAATCCAGCCGAGAGCAGCAGATTGCCGGAAAGAGCGAAGAGCACGAGGACGACCCCGAAGCAACCGACCCCCGCGACGACGATCCGGCCCCGCCGCCGGACACGCCCGAGTACCAACGCCACGCCCAAGGTGCCCGCGAGGGAGCCCACCCCGTTGATCGCCAGCAACACGCCAAGGCCTCGCCCGCCAAGCCCAAGGACATCGCGGGCGACGGCTGGAGCGAGGGTGAAGTAGGTGATTCCAAACATGAGCGGCACGATGTCGACGCTGAGCAGGGAACGAATTGTCCCGTTGCGCCAGATGTAGCGGTAGCCATCCAGGAGATCGCGAAACGCTCCTGTCGTGCGCGGGCTGTCGGGCAGCGAGCGATCGACCGTGAGGGTGGCAAGCACGAGCACAAACGGGAGGTAGAGAGCGGCCGTGAGGTAGAAGCACGCGGCCACCCCGACCAGGGCAATCACGAACCCAGCGATCACCGGCCCAACGACCCGCGAACCGTTGAACGCGGCGGAGTTCCACGCAACTGCGCTCCCAAGATGCTCCCGGGGCACGAGCGTAGGCATGAATGAAAGGCGGGCCGGCCAATCGAATCCCGACGCAGTGCCGACCACGACGGCAATCACCATGATGTGCCAAACCTGGACCGCGCCGGCGGAGGTGAGGATGGCCAGTACCAGTACAGAAGTGCCCTGGACGATTTGCACCAACAGCAGCACTCGGCGGCGATCTACCCGATCCAGCACAGCTCCAGCGAGTGGCGAGGCAATCAGCACCGGAGCGGCCTGGCAGAACGTGACCAGACCCAGGAGGAACTCGTCGCTCGTCAAGTCGTAGACCAGATAGCCCTGGGCTGTAATCCGGATCCAGACGCCGGTGAGCGAAAGAACGATCGTCGACCAAAAGAGGGCGAACGGCCGGGACGCGAATGCGTCCAGCGCCCCACCGCGGCGTCGACCAGACTCCGCACCCCTAGCGGGAAGCATTTCGGCTGGAGCCGCTTCGGGCGCGGGACCATCGGGAGCCAGGGGTGCCGCGGGGCGGGATCCCTCGCCATCGCCCACCCCTCTCTGCTTCAGTCCCAAACCAGCAGCCTCCCTGACCATGTTCCCTGCGACGACAGCCACTCAAAGTCTGACACACCGCGTCTCTTGGTCAGTGTGAGAATCCATCCTGGTCATGCCGAGCAACCGCCGCCCCTTGCGCAGGTGCCGACCGCCCAGGCCGCTCTTCTCCCCCCCGGCCGTGGTGCATCGCCCTCGCTCCAGATTTCTACAGCCAAGATCCGGGGCCCCATCAGTTGCTGAGCGTGTTGCGGACACGGCAGATGGCTGATACGCTAGTTGTACGTACACTTCTCTCATTCCCTGAGGGGGCGTACGGTCGGTGCGGGGAGGGGGCGACGTGCAAGTTGGCGGCGTTCGGGTATCGCGGTTTCCTGGGGGGCGAGACAACAGGAACCGGGCACCCCTCCTGGGAGGCCGTGTAGAGGCCGGCGTCCGCCAGCGTCTTCGCGACGCACAGTCCGATCAGCCCAGCCCGTTAATGGAGAAGGCTGCTTGCCGCCGAGCCGTCACGTTCTTGGGGTGGTGCCTCTCCGTCCCCGTGCTCCGCCTGCTGTTTGCAGCAAGTGGCCTGCTTTCCGCCGCGCTCCTGGTGACGTTCACGGTGGTTCTCGTCACCGGTAGGGGAGCGATCTATCCCCAGGTCCAGGTCCTTGACGTTCCCGTCGGAGGCCTCTCCCCACGGGAGGCGGAGACCCGCGTCGGGGCTCGCCTGGCGACCGTCGCCGACACTCCAGTAACGCTGAGGTTGGGGGAGCGGGTCTGGACACCAACTCTCTCCGACGTGGGAGTGAATCTGGATGTCGAGGGGTCGGTGGCGGCCGCCATGACCTTCGGGAGGGAGAATCACCGGGTCGCGGGACTCCTTCATCAGGCTCATCTCATGGAGGACCCGTACACTGTCCCGCTTGGGATCCGCTTCGATGACGCCCGGTTTGACGCCTACCTCGACAGCTTGGACACGGAGGTCGACGTCGCCCCAATCAATGCCACCCTGACCGTTGACGGCGTCGAGGCGCGTGTCGAGCCTGGACAGACTGGGCTGACCCTTGATCGCCGGGCCGTGCGGGACGAGGTGCTGGAACAAGTTCGCCGCCTGCAGCCTGTGTCCGTGGAACTTGCCACCCTCGTGGTGCCTCCACCCGTCCCGGAGACAGTTCTGGAGCCGCTGGCCGCAACGGTGGAACGGGCACTGTCGCGACCGATGGTGCTTTCGGCCGATGACCGGCACTGGCCATTGGACCCCGAGGACCTCGGCGCACTGGTCGTGGTCGATCCGGGGACGCGGAACGGCATAACGGCCCAGCCTGCCGTCAGTCTCGATTCGAGTCGGCTCAGGGTGCTACTGGAAGGCGTGGTAGCGGAGGCCGCAACGGATCCGTCCAACGCCTACATCGACGAAACGGGGAGCGCGCCAAGGCTCGTCCCAGCCGTCGCCGGTCTGCGCATCGATATTGACACCCTCGTCAGGGCCGTCCAGGCCGCGTTTCAAAACGGCGAGCACGCCGTCGCCCTGCCCGGGACGGAGGTACCACCGGCGGTCTCAACCGACGCGTTCTTGGCCAACCTCGGCGTCACGCATCTCGTCGCAAGCGGTGACTCTGACTTTGCCGGGTCCGAACCCGGCCGGGAGCAGAACGTCCGGGTGGCGGCCGAGCTAGTCGATCTCACCCTCGTGCCGCCCGGCGGCGTCTTCTCCTACAACCGAGCGCTTGGCTCAATCGTCGAGGATCCACGATTCGTTCCGGCCCAAGCAACTGAGGGTGGCATCATCGGGACCTCGATTGGAGGGGGGGTCTGTCAAGTCTCAACGACGGTCTTTCGCGCCGCTCTCCGCGCAGGACTCCCGATCGTCGAGTGGTGGCCTCACGTCCACCGCAGCCCATTCTACGAGCAAGGGGGTTGGGGACCTGGATTCGATGCCTCCATCGCCCAGGCGGACTTCGACCCGCTGAACGGCAGCGACTTCAAGTTCAGCAATCCGACCGACAGCTGGATGCTCGTCCGCGCGACGGCGCGTGAAGGCACGACGCTCACGGTTGAGTTGTATGGGACGCCGACCGGTTACTCCGCCGAGATCGATGACCCGGTGATCGAGGTAACCGAATGGGCGTCCGGAACGGTCGAGCACGTAGACCCGTCCCTGCCGGCGGGCACCACCGTTGAGGATGGTTCAGCCCAGGACGGTGCAACCGTGGCCGTCGTCCGCCGCGTGCTCAACGCAGACGGCACCTTGATCGCCGCCGACGAGTTCGTCTCCGCCTATCAGCCGCACGGAACGGTCTACCGCGTCAGCCCCGACATGGCGGGAACAACCGGAGCCACACCGACCTAGCGCCCGTCAACCCTCCCGTAGGACCGGTCGCGGGTCAGCGGTAGCCGCGCAAACCAACCCCGCTCTCCTTCCTCCCGATAGCTCCGACAGCCATGGCTAGAATGCTCGTGGCGGGAACACCGCCGTGTGGCGGCAAGCCGGGAGGGAGACGAGTGCGTTCGACGTTCGTCCTTCTGCTGATCAGTCTCGTGCTCTCCTCCGCCTCCTTTGCTGGATCCGCGCAGGCGGCGGGCAAGAGGTCGGTTCCCGCGGCCACCTCTCTACCGCGACCGCCTGACCAACCCGAGTCGGGTCCTGGCGGCTCCGCGCCCCTCTTCGAACGTGTTATTGCAACCCGCCACGGTGACCAACCCGTCGGCTATTGGCTCTTTGAGCCGTCCGATGCTACCGATCAGGTTGAGAGCGGCGGGACGTTGCCCCTAGTCCTCTTCCTCCATGGGTTCAACGCGCTGGACCCCATCGTCTACAGAGCGTGGATCGACCATATTGTTCGCCGGGGCGCCGTCGTCGTCTACCCGGACTACCAGGAGGCCGCACTCCTCGGCGCGAGACCCCTGGAATACCTCAGCAACCTGCTTACTGGGGTGCGGTCTGCGGTGGACGAACTTGGCGCCGGGGATCATCCTCCCGTCGATGTGTCACGCGTCGCGGTCGTGGGTCACTCGCTCGGGGGGATCCTCGCGGCCAACTACGCGGCTGTTGCGGAATCGCAGGAGCTGCCCATACCGGCGGTGTTGATGCCGGTCGAGCCGGGAGGGTGTCGGGGCTGCGGTGGTGTGAACGAGCAACTGGGCGCGCCACTCGCGCCGCTGGACAACATACCGGAAGATGTCCTTGCGCTGGTCGTCGTGGGCGCAGAGGACGATTTCGTCGGGGACATGGGCGCACGGCTCATCTGGTCCGGGATGACGCAGGTTCCCCTGGAGCAACGCGACTTTGTCACCCTCGTCGGTGATGCGCGCGGCCAACCACCTCTGGAAGCGGGACACCTGTTGCCACAGACCACGGGGGCCGGTGCGACGATCGATGCTTTGGACTGGTACGGGACATGGAAACTCTTTGACGCGCTCACCTCCTGTGCTTTCGACGAGCGCTGGTGCAATACGGCCCTGGGTGACTCGGCAAGCCAGCGCTTTATGGGCGTCTGGAGCGACGGGGTTCCGGTCGCGGAAGCCCAAGTCACTGATGATCCGGCTCCACCCAATCCCCGCTGACGTGCCGTCGCCCCCTCGATCAATGCTGATGTCCCATGCTGTTATCGGCCGGTCTAGCCTCGCCAACGATGTCGTCAGGTAACGCGACCGAGGAGCCGCGGCTCCTGCCCGTGACTCCCGGCTTCTCGCTCCCTCAGACCTGCGGACCGGTCGCCTGGGCAGGTGGGCGATGGCCAAATATGGACTGGCGCGATGGGCAGTTGCTCTGGATTGGCTGGGAGGCGGGGCGGCTCGCCTGGCGGACCGTGTGGCAGGAAACAGATGGCCAGGTGTGGGTGACTGGCGCCCGCCCCGACGGAGGAGATGAGCGGTGGGCAGAGGTCGTGCTCGGCTGTCGTCAGGTCTGTCCGGCGTTCAGTGAGCCGGTGCTCGCTCGCCTGTCGAATCGGTTCACGGGGCTGCGCCCGTTCGCGTACGGCTCGATCTACGAAGGGCTAATTGCCGCCATCGTCGGGCAAAGCATCTCCGTGGCCGCGGCGGCGGTCGCGCAAACCCGCCTGTGCGCCCTCGTCTCGCCGTCGGTGGAGCGCTCAGGCCGAACATTCTGGCCGCTCCCCCTACCGGATCAACTCGCCAGCGCCGACGCTTCACTGATTCGCCGGGCCGGCGTCACGTGGCGCCGCGCCGAAGCCCTCGTCGCCGTTAGCCGGGCCGCGTTAGAAGGGAACCTACCCGCTCGTGAAGCCGCCCTGCGCCAGCCAGAGGAGACGGCCGCGATGCTGCGCCGCCTCCCCGCGGTCGGGCCATGGACGGCGAACTCCGTGCTCCTCTGGGGTGTCGGAGCGCCGGACGCATACCCCACTGGCGATGTCGCACTCCTTCGCGCCGCCCGCGCCGCCTTCGATGACCCCGACCTGGACCTGAAGGGCCTTGATCACCGGGCCGAGGAGTGGCGCCCAGCGCGTGCCTGGGCCGCGCGGCTCCTCTGGACGGACCTCCTTGGGATCGCCCGGTGAAGGTGGCAGCGCTAGGCGAAGGGGGCAGCAGCGCCTATACTCGCCACCCGAGTACGTCGCCCTGATGCAAGGGCCGAGGCCGACTGGGGTTCACATCCGAACCGGCCATCGGACCTCACCCTGCACACTGGTGTGCCCAGCACGTCGGCGGCGTCAATCGGTGAGCTGACCGGTCCGATAGGGAGAACCCATGCCGCACTTCGACCTAGAGAGCTTGATTCGAACGGCCGGCTACCTGGGCCTGTTTGCCATCATTTTCGCCGAAACTGGCCTCCTTATCGGATTCTTTCTCCCAGGAGATAGCCTGCTCTTCACCGCCGGCTTTCTCGCCTCCCAGGACTACCTGAACATCTGGCTCTTAGTGACGGTCTGCTTCGCGGCGGCCGTGACCGGCGACGCCGTGGGCTACGCCTTTGGCAACCGGGTGGGCCGACGCCTGTTTCAGCGCCCGGAATCGCGCCTGTTTCGGCCCGAGTACCTCCGTCGCGCTGAGGTCTTCTTTGAGCAGCACGGAGGCAAAGCGATCATTCTGGCCAGGTTCATGCCCATCGTGCGTACGTTTGTCCCGATCATCGCGGGGGTCGGGGCGATGCGCTACCCCCGCTTTGCCGCCTTCAACGTGATTGGGGCTCTGCTCTGGGCGGTCGGGCTTCCCATCGCTGGTTATTTTCTCGGCAAGTCGATCCCCAACGTCGACCGGTACCTTCTGCCGATCATCCTGCTCATCATTGTGGTCTCGATCGCGCCAACCGCAATTCATGTCTGGCGGGAGAACGGCGCCGAGATTAGCGCCCTAGTCCGTCGGCAGCTCAAGGGCCTCACTGCCCGCCGGTAAGGGCGCAAATCCCTTCTCGCGGCGCCCCCAAATCTCGCCCCGGACGCCATTGCTCGCTACCCCTGGCTGCATTCGCGCCGCCTCATGTCGGGTGGGCACGAAACCGATCTCGCCCTCGGTAGGAGGGGAGGGACGTCGAGCACTCCGCGAATCCCTGCACGGAGTAAACGTGTAGGACGACGGTGAGCCTGAGCGCACGATCCATCCGTTCGGCTCCCCCATGCGTGAAGCCGGTCATGGCGAGGCGTTGGCCGAGTTGGGCAAGGTTGCCGACATCGCGGAGCCAATGCACGCCATTGCCCTGTTAGAATGGGCGCCGCGGTCGTGTGTGAAACGCTACAGCCAGCTTGAATAAGGCGTCGAGCACGTTGGTACTGACCGCAAGCGAGCCGAAGGAGGCTCTCGTGGCACGAGGAGACCCTGTCGCGGAAGACAGGGCACTGGCGGCTGATGACGAGCCGCCGAGAGGGAGGGCAGTCTGAACGAGCGGCTAATGAACGACCTTCTTGCCGGACGAGTCTCGAGGCGATCCTTCTTGCGCCGGGCTACGGCCTTCGGGCTCTCGGCGCCTGCTGCGGCGGCGTTGCTGGCCTCCCTTGAAGGGGCCACCAACGCGAGCGCGTTTCAGGCGACTCCGGAGGCGACCCCGATGGCGCCGCCGCCGCGACCGGGAGACTTTCCGTCTGGTCCCATCCAGTTCTGGATCGGGTACCCCGCGGGTGGCAGCAGTGACGTTGGTGGACGCATCCTGGCCGCGGCGATGGAGCAGATGCTCGGTCAACCAGTTACGGTGGTCAATAAACCGGGTGGTTCCGGTCAGTTAGCCTGGACCGAAACCGCACGCCAGAAGCCGGACGGCAGCGTTATCGCGCTCGTGAGCGTGCCGCAACTCCAGACGATCATTCTCGACCCTGAGCGGCAGGCAGCCTTCAAGCTTGAGGATTTCACCCCGATCGCCAACCAGGTACTCGATCCGGGAGCCATCTTCGTCGGCAAAAATAGCCCGTTCCAGACCATGAACGACTTGCTCAGCGCGGCTAAGGAGCGGCCGGGGGAGGTCACGGTAGGCGACACGGGCATCGCCAGCGACGACCACCTGGCGATCCTCGACACGGAGCAAGCCGCGAACGTTGACTTGAGAATCGTTCATTTCGACGGCGGCACGCCCGCGACCACCGCCGTGCTTGGCGGGCAAATCGACGCGGTCTACGACAACGTGGGGCAGTGGGTCAGTAAGGTCGAGGCGGGGGACGGGCGAGTTCTTGCGGTGATGGGCGAGACCCGGAGCCAGTTTCTGCCTGACGTGCCAACCATGGAAGAGCTCGGCTTCCCCGTCTTCAGCTACTCCGCCCGGGGCATCGTCGGCCCGAAGGGAATGAACCCCGAGCACGTCCGCTACCTCTCTGCCATCATTGAAGCGGCGATGAACAGCGCCGACGTGCAGTCCAAGATGAATGACGTGGGGATCGCTCAGGAGTACATGGGTCCTGAGGAGTACGCGACGTTCCTCAAGGAGCAACTGACCTACGCGGAAAACCTCTTCGGTCGGGTTGAGGAGGAACGGAAGGGGCAATAGCACACCTGAGGGCATAGTAGGCACGGCCTCTACCATGCCCTCCGGCCCGCCCCGCCGGTATTCGCTCAGGTCACCCATCTATCAGGGGAGAGCATGGCACGGGCGTACCAGGTCGTAAGCGTCCTATTCCTTCTGCTAGGGCTCTTCGTGCTCTACGAGTCTCTCCAGCTTCGCTACTTCACGATGTTGGGGCCAGGATCCGGATTTTTCGGAGTGTGGCTTGGGAGTTTGATGGCGGCGTTGGCCGTCCTGTTCTTCGTGCGGAACTCGGTTCCGCAATGGCGTCGAGATGAACCGATCGACCTCATTCCCGGCTCGCTGGCTGGTTTTCGGCTGGCCGTCACCTTAGCGCTTCTTGCACTTACCGTCGTGCTACTCCCCATCCTCGGTTTCCGCCTGACCGTCTTGGGTCTGGCGCTCATCCTGCTCACGGTCGTCGGGCGGCAACGCTGGTGGGTCGCGGTGCTCGTGAGTCTCGCGGCCAGCTTTGGCACCTATTACGTCTTCAGCCTCCTCAGCGTCTTTCTGCCTACTGGCCCTAACGGCATCTAAGAGCGAAGATGGAATCACTTGACCAGCTGGTCTCCGGCCTCGGGAACGCACTTACCCCGGAATATCTCCTCTTCGCGCTAATCGGATGCGTGCTCGGCCAACTGGTCGGCGTCCTCCCAGGCGTGGGGCCGACGGCCGGCATCGCCGTTCTGATCCCGCTCACCTTCCAGCTCGATCCGACCGGCGCCATCATCATGCTCGCTGCCATCTACTACGGGGCGATGTACGGCGGCACCATCACCTCCGTTCTCCTGAACACGCCCGGAGAGGCAGCGTCCGTCGTGACCACGATGGACGGGTATCAGATGGCGCTGCAGGGGCGAGGCGGCGTGGCCCTCGGGATCTCCGCCATCGGGTCGTTCGTCGGCGGGACGATCGCTACGTTCGGGTTGGTCCTCGTCGCGCCGCCGTTGTCGCGGTTCGCGCTCCGCTTTGGTCCCGCCGAGCAATTCGCTCTCCTCATCCTCGGGTTGTCCACGCTGATCGGGCTCACGGGGCGCTCGGTTGTGCTGGGTCTTCTGATGGGCATCCTGGGCCTCATGCTCGGCCTCATTGGGCTCGACCCTGTCATCGGCGCTCCACGCCTCACGTTCGGCATGGTGCAGTTATTCGACGGGATCGAGTTTGTCACCGTGGCGATGGGGCTCTTCGGGATCAGCGAGATCCTGCTCAACCTCGAACAGCCTGCGATGCAGATCTTTGAAACGAAAGTGGCGAACCTCTTTCCCAGACGGGAAGAGTGGCGACGCGCGTTCGGATCCATTGTGCGCGGCACCGGTCTCGGTTTCGTGCTGGGTCTGGTCCCCGGAACCAACTCCGCCATCGCCTCATTTCTCTCCTATGTCGTGGAGCGGCGCTTCACCAAGCAGCCGCTCGGCACAGGAGCGATCGAGGGTGTGGCAGCCCCCGAGACGGCAAACAATGCCTACACGAGCGCGGCCCTGATCCCGCTCTTTACGCTTGGCATTCCGAGTTCACCCGCGATCGCTGTGCTCATGGGTGCCTTCATCATCAACGGCCTCGTCCCTGGGCCACTGCTGTTCCGCGACAACCCAACCTTCGTCTGGACCGTCATCGCCAGCCTTTACGTCGGCAACGCGATCCTGCTGCTGCTGAATCTGCCGCTGGTCGGTCTCTGGGTCCAGGTGCTGAAGATTCCGTACCCCATCCTGATGGTCTTGATCCTCGTCTTCTCGATCGTTGGCTCCTACAGCTTGAACGGCAGCATGTTTGACGTCGGGACGATGTTCCTGTTCGGCGTGCTGGGGTACTTCTTCAAGAAACTCGACTTGCCGATGGCCCCGATGATCCTGGCGCTGGTCCTTGGTCCGCTGATCGAACGGTCACTTCGCACTTCACTGGAAATCTCCGGGGGAGAACTGTCCATCTTCTACACGAGTCCAATTGCCGTCACCCTGCTCGGGATCGCCGCCATCGTCTTGGTCAGCTCGGCGCTCCCCATCCTCTCTCTCCGGCGTGCCCGTGCCGCCGCCTCTGAGGATGCAGAGATTTAAAGAGTCAGACCAGTGATTGGGGGCGTCCTTTTCCTGGTTCCCCCCTGCCCGGGTCGACACAGCACGCCAGAGAGCACCACGATTGCTCCGAATGACTGCGGGGCCGCCTATGCACGCTCTTTCCAGCCGCTCGACCATGTCCAGCATGACCGCGATCACGATCGTCATCCGATGGACAGGGTAGGGCCGACACCTGGAGACACCGCGCCGCGGGATAGACCCGACCATCTTCTCCGCAGGTCAAACCCATAACATTGGTTGTCATAATACGTATTATGCTGTCGGACTTACCGGTGAGGAAGGGGAGGGGCAATGACCCGCATGAGCTCCGGCGGCGAGACCATCAAGCGCTCGTTCGACATCGACGAAGCGCTAGCCTGCATCCGGACCGCGGTCGCTCCCTATCCAAAAGCCGCGATGTTCGCGCTCGCGGAGGAAGGGTACACCTCCGCCTTCGAGCAACTCATCGCTTGCGTCATCTCCATCCGGACGCGTGACGAGGAGAGCCTGCCGATCAGCCGGCGCTTGTTCCAGGTCGCCTGTACCCCGGCGGCCGTGGCTGCGCTCGCCCCGGACGAGATCGACCGCCTGATCCATCCCTCCACCTTCCACGAGCGCAAAGCCGTCCAGATCCGCGATATCGCTCGTCGCGTCGTCGACGAGTTCGGCGGCGATCTGCCCTGCGATGAGGCGACGATGCGTTCCTTCGCCGGCGTCGGCGTCAAGTGCGCTCACCTCGCCCTGGGGATCGCCTGTACACAACGTGGCGTCCCGA
>JAUJMG010000001.1:12684-20044 GCA_030446955.1 Thermomicrobiales bacterium | reverse complement strand
GTCAAGTGCGCTCACCTCGCCCTGGGGATCGCCTGTACACAACGTGGCGTCCCGACCGGCGCTGGGGGCGGTGTGGAGACGGAGGGAGATGCCACTGGCGATGATGGGACGGTTAAGGGTCGCGTGATCGCGGTCGATATTCACGTCCACCGGATAACAAACCGTTGGGGCTACGTGTCGACAACCACGCCGGAGCGGACGACGACCGCGCTGGAAGCGGTGCTACCGCCGCGCTACGACGTCGAAATCAACGCGTTGCTGGTGCCATTCGGGAAGCATATCTGCACCGGCGTGGCTCCCAAATGCTTCACATGCCCCGTGCTTGACATGTGCCAGCAGGTGGGAGTCATGTCGCATCGCTAGGCGACGACACCGCTTGCTCACGCTTCGCCTCGCGAGCGAGGATTTGGCAGTTGCGCCGGCTAGGCTGGAGGAGAAGAGCACCCCGAAATAACTCTCGGTGCCCTCCCCATCCTGTCCAGGCCGCCGGCACCGCGCAGTACGGGCGGGCAAAAGGCAGAGACATGCCCTGCTCCTACCTTCCGACCAAGCCCAACCAACCGGATGAGGCTAGACTTCGCACCGCCGCCCGGGTTATCCCCAGGAGCTGAAGCAGCGGGCGCATTCGCCAGCATTGGATCGTCGAAGTGTTTCCATTTCATACGTCCCTCCGCAATGTCAGTGCGCTCGCCGCGCTCCCAACGAAGGCCCCAGGAGCAGTGGCTGGCTTCGCCACTCGCTCCCCCATCGCCCGGGCTACCCGAGATCACCGAAGCGGTTCAGGTCCGTGTTCCTCCGGGCGCGGGCCGAGTCGTTGTCCAGCTCTACGACGTTGCCATCTCTCCTTGCGGTTGCCGTCCTAGTCATCGTCGTCATCGTCGGCATCGCCGTCGTCATCGTCGTCATCGTCGGCATCGCCGCCCTGAACTGACTCTAGGACCAGAAGATCGGAGAAAAAGTTTTCCTCGAACTGCTCATAACGGGAGCTGTTGGCAGGATCCGCGCTTTGTACGTCACTTCCGTACACGGTGACGCTTGCGCTGCCCCGGTCCCTGAATGCTCCTCCAGGGTCATGATCTCGGCTTCGTAGCGGACTCCGGGACAGAAGACTCCAGGGGCGCACCCGAACGGAATGAAGACCACTTCTGGGTCGAGCGGGCGGAAGTCGCTGCACTGGCCCTGAGTAGCGCCTGGAGGACTGGCGAGAAACTTCCTGCCGGTCACTTGGCCTGCCGGGGAGTCGATCGAGAACGTCGCCTCGAACGACGTGACCTCTGCGTAAATCGTCGAAGCGCCAACTCCCGGGTGCGGCCCGAGCGTTGCGGTACCGGTTTCGGTGAACGTCCCCGGGTAGGGCCCCGTTGCGACGCCTGTGGCCGTAAACTGGATCGTCGAGGTCCCAGCCCGATTGCACGAGGCTTCAACGATGGTGACATCTCCGGAGAGGACGTTGCCGGAAGTGACAAAGAACCTCTCGCCCGTAAGCGTCGACGGAGCGTCGTTGGCCTGCCCCGCCACTGGCCCGCTAGGTTCGGTCGCCAGGACGATGCCCAGCACGATACTTACTGCTAACAATCGGCTGAGGTAGGTTGCCATCGACATCAGGTTACTCCTCCCTCTGACGAAACGGGCCGTCCACCTGGCGAACATCGCCCGGGTGATGCCTCCAGTGCCCTGGAAGGGGCCTCCGGATCAGGACTGACGAAGGTTGCGCTGGCGCAGATCTACTCGTCCGTGTGAGCGTCCGTCTCGTCGTCCGTCCCACAGTCGTCGTCCTCGTCGTCCTCATCGTCTCCGTCGTCATCGCCACCACAGACAGGGGCAGTCGAGGCGAACGTCTGAATGCACGGCTGCGGCACACCATGCGAGTAGCCCCCCATTTAGGTGGCCGTTCCGCTGTCACTCATCACCGAACCGTCCGGATTCTGGATCTGGGCGGTGTACACGATGTCGGACGATTCGAAAATGGATCTGATCAAAGAACTCATCACCCGGATTCTTTGTGCACAGTCCGTACGATGTAGCAGTCGGTACGGTTTGTGACACACCTGGTGCCAACGTCTTGGTGCCAGTGATGACCGTATCGCCAGACCAGATGGTAAAGCTGTCTCGGAAGTAGAGGAAGGGCATCAAGCCCTCAGCATTGGGACCGTTAAAACCAGCCTCAATCTCCACAGACGCGGTCCCAGGGTATGGTCCCGTCGCTACGGTGGCCAAAGACTGCACCACAAGGATGCTACAGTTAGAATCATTAAACCTAGCTGAGGTAATGACACCTTCTATCGTCTCACCCGTAAGACTGCCCTGCTGCGGGGTGGGCATCGGCTGCCCAGCAGCCAGTAGGAGCAGCGCGATCACGAGGTCACCGACGTGTCCGCGCTTGCGTCCGATCCCCCCGGAATGAGTCTTGCCGTGAGCCTGCTCATGTCTATTCCTCCGTGGTGGATCTTGCAAGTTGCCCGACGGGACACGAGAGGGACCGCGCCAACACCGAAGAGCGCGGGGAGAGGAATCCTGTAATAAGCGGCCACTGCGGAGGACGTGCATCCGCAGTGGCTGTCCCTGCTGCGAGGTTTCCGTCGATGCTCGCCAGCCGGTCCCCCCGGCAGCACCGGCGCCGTGGAAGCGGCGGTCACCCACCTCTAGCCGTAGCACTGCCCGAACGGCCCACCGGCCGCCCGCTCAGCCGCGTGCTCCTCGTTGGGGTAGCCGACGTTGTCGCCCGCCGCCTGGGGCGGGTTGGAGTTGATCGCGCTCGCCGCCGTGCAGCCCGGCCCGTCACCCGGCTCCGGCTGGGCGCGGCGGGTGCTGCCCGGCTCGCCGTAGAGGAAGGTCCCGTGGGACTGCGCCGGCGCCGCGTCCTCGGGACAGAACTCCGGGTCGCAGTAGCCCGGCCGATCTTTCCCGCTGCCGTGGAGCGTCGTCCCGTTGTTCTCGGCGGCCGCTCCGCCGACCAGCGTCGTGCCCAGCGCGCCCGCAAGGGTCACGGCCAAGGTTATCCGCTTCACCATCTCCATCATGCCCGTCCCCCCGCACCCATCCCGCCCTCGGCCTCGTCGCCGAGGACAACCACTCGCCCATCGTGATCCCTGCGCCTGTGTCAAAACCAAGGGAAATGGTGCTTGAACGCGCCGGGGCCGGCATCCCTTAAGTCAGGTATTTGTGGCGTGAGAATTGGTGACTCAGATTAGCCCGTGGCGGGTGGCGTAGGCCGCGGCTGCGGCGCGGGAGGCGACGCCGAGCTTGCGCAGCAGGTGCTTGACGTGCGTCGTCGCGGTGTGCGGGCTGATGAAGAGGGCGGCGGCGATTTCGCGGTCGGAGTGGCCGGCGGCGAGGATGCGCAGAACATCCATCTCGCGGCGCGTCAGCCCGTGAGGCCCGGTGTAAAGAGGCGTCGCTGCGGCTGGAGCCGCGTCCATGGCTGATTCCAACGCGTAGGAGACCGCGTCCTCCGGCGACATCGCGCGGCCCTGGGTCCACGCGACCGAAAACCCGCGCTCACCCAGAGTGGCTCTGGCCGCCGCCATGTCTCGATCAAACGTGACCTGGTCAATCGCAAGGGCGGGAACGCTGCCAAACCGTTCCCGCGTGGCTCGCTGTGCGCCGTAGAGGCGAACTCCTTGGTCGGCGTCACCGCGCGCGACCGCCAGCCCCGCCAGGCTCCAGACGCACCGCTCGACGCGCGACACATCGCCGAGGCGCTGAAAGCGGAGGAGGCTCTCCGCAAGATGGGTCGCGGCAGGTGCGTACTGACCTTGCGCGATCCGCAGGACACCGAGCGAGTGGAGCGTGCCCGCGATCCCCGTTGACTCGCCGATGTGGCGATAAAGGGCAAGCGCCTCCGTCAGGAACACCATCGCCTGCTCGTGCTTACCTTGAGCGGTCGCGACTTCTCCCAGATTGTTGAGCGCCGCAGCACTTCCCGCCTTGTTGCCAAGCTCCCGATAGATGCTGTGCGCTTGTCGGTAATACCGCTCAGCGTGCTCCAAATCGGCGTTGTCAAACGCGAGGTTGCCGAGACTTTTCAAGACGTCGGCCATTTCCGCTTTGGCGCCGATGTCGCCCGCCAAGGTGAGGGCCTCGGTGAAGAGCCCGTGGCCGCGGTCGAACTTGCCGCAGTCCTGATAGGTCATGCCGAGAAAGTGCAGTGCGCGCGCACGGCCAAGACTGTCGCCGAGTTCCCGAAAGAGCAAGGCACTTTGCTCTAGCAGACTGGTCGCTGCATCAAAGTCACTCAGCCGGCGTGTCAAGTCGCCGGCAGCAAGCAGGGCAGCTGCTCGGACACGCGATGGACTCTGGGGGCCTACAGGTAGTGCTCGCGCCAGCCAAGTCCTTCCCTCGATGAGATGCCCCCGCTGCTGCCAGAACTGCCAGAGTGCCCCAGCGAGCTTAAGGCCGATTTCCGGGTCATTGTCGATTGCCCAGTCCAGGGCAGCCCGCACGTTGTCATGCTCAGACTCAAGCCGGTCGAGCCACGGGCCTTGCGCCGATCCGCCCAGCTCGGCCTCAGCCCGTTCGGCGAGAGCCAGGACCCACGCCACGAAGCGACGTTGAGCCTTCTCCTCCTCGCCATGGATTTGCAGCTGCTCGGACCCAAACTCGCGCACCGTCTCGAGGAGAGAGAAGCGGTCTTCGTCGCCTGTGGTCTCCTCCAGCCGGACGAGGCTGTGATCGACCAGCATAGTCAGGGCGTCGACGATTGAGGGTTGGTCCCTGAGACCCTCGGCGGCAACAGCTTCGGCGGTCTCGAGAGTGAAGCCGCCGCGAAAGACGGCCAGGTGCCGGAAGAAAGCCCGATCGTCAGCGGAGAGGAAGTCGTAACTCCAGGCAATGGCATCGCGCATGGTTCGCAGGCGAGCGGGGAGGTCACTGGCCCCGCCCGTCAACAGGTCTGACTGGGAAGTGAGCCTAGCGAGCAGCCCTGCGGGTGACAGAACCTTCGTGCGCGCGGCCGCCAACTCGATAGCCAGCGGCAGTCCATCGAGCCGCCAGCAGATCTCGGCGATCGTCACCGCATTGTCCTCCGTGAGCCGGAAGTCGGGGCGCAGCTCTCGCGTCCGTTCAACGAAGAGTCGGATCGCGCCACAGTCGTGCCACTCCGCGAGCGGCGGCAGCCGTAGCAAGTCCGGCAGGGACAGCGGTGGGATGGCGAGCTCGTGCTCGCCACGCAGCCGAACCCGCACGCGACTAGTGGCGAGAACCTTGACAGTCGGACAGGGAGTAAGCAGATCGAGGATATCGGCGGAGGCGTCGGTGAGGTGCTCAAAGTTGTCCAACAGGATCAACGCCGGCCGGTTGCTCAGGATGCCGACGAGGCCGTCGCGCAGCGAGTGACCGTCCGCCGCCCGCAGGCCCACGGCGCGGGCGATCAGCGGAAGGACCAACGTGGGGTCGGTGACTGGCGCCAGCTCGACGACGTAGATGTGGCCGGCGAACACGTCTTGCAGGTCGCGCACTGCTTGCAGCGCCAGCCGCGTCTTCCCGACGCCACCTGACCCCGTCAGCGTCACCAGGCGCACGTCTTCGCGCGTTAGCAGTTCACTCACCAGCGCTGACCCACGCTCGCGTCCAATCAGGGGCGTCAGGGGCACCGGCAGCCGGCAGGCATGGTCGGCGGAACCCTCGCTGGTATTCACTGCCAGTTCCTCGTAGGGCACCCCGCAATCCAGGCGAGACGGTGCTGGCACGGGACGTACGCCACGGCGACACCGGGGCTGATCGTCATAGCGCGAGCGGTTGATCAGGAGTGGAGCAGTTCGCTGCAGAATCTCCCCTCCGAGATCTGTAGCGCATCCTCCCATGAGTATCCAGGGAGATTTCACGGAGCGCAAGATCACGTCCTCGTTCGATTCATTCATGACAGCTGAAACAGCCTGCGGGCCGGTTGTCCGGATAGGAGCGGGTCGGCCAAGAACCAGGATCGTGCGGACTTCCTCTATCACCGGCCCAGGCCAGTGTGGTTCACCTTCCCCGCCGGTCCTTTCAGCATGTCGACCAACCGCCTCTCCGTATATGCCGTGGGCATGCATTTCTTGGGTAGCGGGAACTGGCGGGAGAGGATTGAGCCGGGGCAGGCGCTCGGATGGGGTTACTCTCGGGAAGAGTCGGCGCTTGAGGGCCTGGCCCGGCAAGGTGTCTCCGTCCTAATCAACCTCCGCGAGCGCGGGCACGACCCGGCGGGCTTGGCTCGGCACGGCCTCGTGGAAATGCACCTTCCGGTGAAGGACTTCTCCGCCGCGTCCCCAACGCAGGTGGAGCAGGGCATCGTGGCCATTGCTGGGGCCGTCGCGGCCGGGGAGTGGGTAGCCGTCCACGGAGTGTCAGGGCCTGGGTCGGACCGGCACGCTGCTCGCCTGCTACTTCGTTCAACAAGGATGGTGCACCGAGGACGCTATCGCTCGAGTGCAAGCCCTCTGTCCCGGATCGGTGGAGACCGCCGGCTAGGAAGCGGTTGTGGAAGGTTACGCCCAATGTCACCATTCCTCACGAGCCCGGGAAGGATGTGCAATTGGCTCCAACGGAGAGCTGGACCATCGGCTGCGTGACATGCTGCAAGCTCGGAGGTCGACCCACTCGCCCTTTCGGCCTAAGGACGCCGGGCTGCAGACACGTCCTTTCGGCCAACACTGCCGGGGCTCGACCAGGCTGAACTTCTCGGCAAGATTTGCCTCTCTAGCCTCGGCAAGCTCAATGAGGGCTACATGGAGATAGCCCGGCCATCCACGAACTCCAGTTCCCGCTCGTCAGTCCATACCCCCAACCGGAGCGAGGAGCCTATTCGACGACCGCCGGCACCCGAACCGATCCCGCCCTATGGGGAGGCAGATTCCGTCCCCCGTCGCCCATCACCCATCGCCCCATGTTCGACGACGTCCCCGCTCCGACTCCCTCCTCATGATGAAACCCGGCCCTGTCGCTTTCGGTAGGTGGGGCCAGGGCGCGGGACGTGCGGAGACCGCCCGGGACGAGTCCCGAGGAGGAGGCGTGGGCAGCATGAATAGCCACCCGGATGAATCGGCGGCAGCTCGCCTGCTACCGACGCTGGAGCAACTCCTAGCGATCGAGGCGACGGACTTGCAGGACGCGCTGGTGGAAGCGTCCGATCTCGTTGCTCAGGCCCTCCACGCCGATAAGGTCGACGCTGCCCTCCATGACGCCGCCACCGACACCCTGGTCGCGGTCGGAAGCAGCCGCACCGAGATGGCCCGCCAGCAGCACGCCACCGGCTTGAACCGGCTGCCGGTCGCCAACGGCGGCCGGGAAGTCGATGTCTTTCTCTCAGGCGATTCGTACCTCACCGGTCGAGCCGACGAAGATCCAGGGCAACTCTTGGGCATCGTCGAGCTTCTCGGCGTCCGCT
>JAUJMG010000001.1:0-12584 GCA_030446955.1 Thermomicrobiales bacterium | reverse complement strand
GCCGACGAAGATCCAGGGCAACTCTTGGGCATCGTCGAGCTTCTCGGCGTCCGCTCCGCGGCGATTGTTCCCCTGAACGTGGCCGGAAACCGCCGGGGGGTCGTCATCGCCTCCTCGGCGCAGCATGACTTCTTCACCGAAGAGGATCTCCGGTTCCTCCAGGCGGTGGCCCGGTGGGTCGGTGCCCTGGCTCACCGGGCAGAGCTGGTGCAACAACTCACCGCGGAAGCGGCAGAGCGGGGACGCCGCCTCGCTGCGGACGAACTCGTCACGGTGCTTGCCCACGACCTGGGCAACTACCTCGCGCCGATCAAGGCGCGGATCGATCTCCTCCGGCGGCGGGCGCGCCGAGAAGACCGGCAGCGCGATCTCCAGGACGCCGAGGCGGCTTCGCAGGCCCTCGACCGGCTGCGGCGCCTGATCGCAGACCTCCTTGATGTCGGGCGCCTCGACCAAGGCATCTTCGCCATCTCGCCGCAGGCGGTCGATCTCTCCGGGCTCGCCCGCGAGACAGCCGCCGCCTTCCAGGCGGGGTCCAACGCCGTCAGGATCGGGGGCGAGTCGCCCGTCCCAGCCCTGGCTGATCCTGACCGGCTTCGCCAAGCGCTCGAGAACCTGCTCAGCAATGCGGTAAGGCACTCCCCGGAGGGGGCACCGGTCCACCTGGATGTCGGCCTAGAGGGCAACGGGGATGGCCGATGGGCGGTGCTGACAGTGAGCGACCAAGGCCCCGGCGTCCCGCCCGACCTCCTTCCCCGCGTGTTCAATCGCTATGTCCGCGGCAGCGGTTCTTCTGGGCTGGGCCTCGGGCTGTACCTGGCGAGCCGCATCGCCGCCGCCCACGGTGGAAGCCTGACCGTTGATTCGCCCCCGGGTCAGGGCGCGCGCTTCCGACTTGCCGTACCATCCGGTGACGAACTGTCGGGGTTCCGTGGTGAGGCACCGTAGCTGCCCGTCGAGGCAACGCCACTAGCGGGCACCGAAATGGATCCATTCCTTGGCGCAAGGGGGACTACCAGATGGAGCAAACGTCCGGGACGCAGCGGCTGGTACTGGTGGTGGAGGACAACCCGCTGACGCTCGATGCAGTGGTTGCGGCGCTCGATGAGGAAGGCTACCGCGTCCGCCGGGCCGTCGACGGCATGGACGCGATCGGGGAGATGCAGCAGGAGGTCCCCGATTTGGTGATTGCCGACATTCACATGCCGCGGATGAGCGGCGGCGAGCTCGTTCGGCGGTTACGGGAGTGGAACGTCCCAGTCATTCTGCTGAGTGCGGACACCAATTGGTCTCGTACCGCTGGCGTCGTCTTCGTTCCCAAGCCGTTTGATCTCGATCACCTGTTGGACGTGGCGGCCAACTTGCTCGACGAGGGCTAACGGAAGCCGCCTAGCGGCGCTGGGTGGGCGTGGTGACGGCAAGCGTCAGCTTCATCGACGCCCTAATTGCTGCAGGAGTCAGCGCCGCCTTTGATCAGGACGAGCAGCCGTTCCTCCTGCCCGAGCCCGGCACCCTGTCCCTCATAAGCAGCAACGGGCTCGCCGGGAAGATTGGGACGCAATCGTCCGAGTACTCCGCGCTTGAGCATCGGCAGGGGCGCCGAACAGGTCACCGGCCCAACCGCCAGCAGGGCAGCATAGAGCACTGCACCTAGAAAAACGCATCCTGAATCGCTCGCGTCCTCTTCGTCAGGCAACCTCAAGCTGGAATGCCGGTCGCACCTCGCCCACTCGCCAGCCGTTAAAGTTGGTGATCGCCGGATCTTGGCGTTCCCGGAGAGCGTGAACCTCCGCGGATCCGAGAACCCCAAGCTGCTCCAGGGTGGCAAGCGCCGCCACACTCCGCGCCCGCTCTGAGCCGTCCAGGATGCGAATCGCGATGCCCAGACCTCGCTCCGGCACCGCCAGGCACAGCAACCCCTCCGCGCCGAGCTTGGCGACGACCCGGCCGCCCGTTACCTCCATCAAGTCGGTGTCCAACTCACCATGGCCCGCGATATTCTGAGGATGAGCCGTCATCGCGGCCCGCAGCCGGAGGAGGGCCGAAGCGTGTTCCCGGCCGTGCCCGGCCGGCGCCGACTCAGGGTCGGCCAACGTTGCATAAGCCATGGCGAACGTGCGCATTGGCGCCCCGAAGGTGGGAACGCTGCAGCCGTCTGCCGCGAGGAGAAGACGATCCTCGTCCAGACGCAGGACTTCCGCGATGATCGAGCGGATCCGGCGCTGAAGAGGATGTTCGGGCTCCAAGTAGGACTCCGTCGGCCATCTAAGGTGAACGCAGGTAGCGAGCATGCCCGTGTGCTTTCCGGAGCAGTCACACTGGATCTGGGATGGAGGCACGATGCCCGCTTTGACCCGTGCCGCCTCCATCTCGTCGTACGGCGCCGCGATGCCGCACCGCAGGGCCTCTGCTCCCAGTCCGATTTTCGCGAGCATCGCGGAGAAGGCCTCCTGCTGCGCCGGCTCTGCGTTGTGGGACGAGCAGCAGAAGGCCAAGTCGCTCGGAGTGAACCCGAAGGCATCCGCGGCACCGCTCTCGACGACCGGGATCGCCTGGAACGGCTTCGCGGACGATCGGAAATAGGCGACATGCTCGGGGTCTCCGGCCTGAGCCACGATGTGGCCGGACTGATCCACTGCCACGACGACACCGTGATGGGCGCTCTCCACGATCTCACCACGAGTCACGTCCGCGAGTTTGGTCGGCACGACCGTCCCCTTCTCCCGATGCAGCGGGTATCGCACTCGACCGCCACCAGCGGGCGACCAAGCTCTTGGCACTCTGCCTGGCAAACGCCATGCCACTTCGCGCCGGTGCCGATGTCGGGGAGGCCCTCGTGGAGGTCGTTACAAGATGACTCAGTCCCAATGGTGCCGATCCTCGGGCTAACCCTCAAAGCCGCGGAGGACGCCCTGGAGGAGTTGGCCGGACTCGGCCATGACGAACCGGAGGCTGTCGATGACGACCAACACCTCAAGCAGATCTTGGCCCTCCAGCGTCTCCACCGCCTCGGCGAGATCGCAACACTCGCGCAGGGCAGCAACCAAATTCGTCCGTGCCTTCGACCCCCGTGCCGCTACCGCGTCGTAGTTATCCACCTGGTCATCCTCTCCTTCCCATTCCCACCTGCCGCCGCCGTCCAGCTCATCCGGGCGAGTGTGGGGCGTGCCGAAAAGATGAGCAACCTGGGAACGGGAAACGCACTTCTCGCCGGGGATAGGTGCCCAGGAGGGACGAGACCCGCCAGTCCGTTACATAAGAGCAGGGTCCGATCAGGCCGGCGGGAGCCGGAGATGCCACCTCGTGGTCTGCTCGTAAGCATGTCCGATTCGGCAGAGAGTCGCTTCCGCGAACGGGCGCCCAACGAGCTGGAGACCGACCGGCAGTCCAGATTCGTCGAACCCACACGGAACGGACAGCGCGGGTTGCCCGGTCGCGTTGAAGGGCATCGTGAGGCGAGTGTAGGCGGCACCCAACGCCTCGGGGCCATCCGAGTGTTCGACGACCAAGCGGTCGGCAGGTACGGCAACCGCGGGCACGGTCGGCGTCGCTAGTGCGTCGAGCCGGTGCGAGGCGAAGAGGCGCGCGACGGCGTCGCGTACCGCAACTCGGGCACGGAGGGCGCGGACGTACTCCGTCGCCGGTACACGCCGTCCGATGAGAAGACGCTGGCGAAGATCGGGTCCGATCGCCGCTTCCGCATCTCGCAAGGTCGTCTCGTGCACGCTCGCCGACTCAACCCGGGAGATGATGAGGGCCGACGCGCGAGCTGCCGCTGCTTCCGCCCAGGGCGTCTCGACCAGCGTCGCCCCGAGCTGTCTGAGCTCACCGAAAGCAACGTTGATGGTCTCCTGGACCTGAGGATGGACCCGGTCAAAGAAGTAGGGACGGGGAATGCCGATTCGCAACCCCGCCACGTCCTGCCCCAGTTCCGATGTCGCGTTGGATGGCGCACTCACTGGTCGTTCGGCGCCGAGGGCATCGAGTACCACTGCTGCATCCTCGACCGTCCGGGCCAACGGACCAACCGTGTCCAACGACCAGGAGAGCGGGTAGACACCCCGGGTGCTCACCAAGCCAAGGGTCGGCTTGAGACCGACGACACCGCAGACCGCCGCGGGAATCCGAATGCTGCCACCGGTGTCCGATCCGAGTGCCGCCCGGCAAGAACCGGACGCCACTGCCACCGCTGATCCCCCGGAGCTACCGCCCGGGACGCGATCGACGCCCCACGGATTGCGCGCCGGAGGGCTGACGACTCCGGCGGCGAACTCCTGGGTGACGGTCTTGCCAAGCAGGACCGCGCCACTTGCCCGCAACCGTGCCACCGCCTCGGCGTCCGCGACGGCAGGTGCGCAGCCGTCTCGCGCCCGCGAGCCGCATGCTGTCCGGATGGCAGCCCAGTCAAAAATGTCCTTCACGGCGATGGGAATGCCATGCAGCAGGCCTCGGTCGTTCCCGGCTTGCAGCTCTGTGTCAGCCCGTGCCGCCGCCGCCCGGGCCTCTTCGGCAGCGACCGCGACATAGGCGTGAACCTTGTCCTCCGTCTGCTCGATCCGGGTTAGGGCGGCCTCAACCAGCTCGACGGACGCTAGGGCACCACGACGCATCCTGCTCCCGGCCTCTCGAATCGAGAGGGTGCTGAGGGTCCCAGGCTCTGTCATGGCGTAGCGGCCTCCGGCCAACGTGGATCGAATCCGGTAGCCAGCACGATCTCCTCCACGTTGAGACGCTGAAGTTCCGCGAGCATCACGGCAAGTTCGTCCGGGCCAACCGGATCCCCCTCCAAATGCTGCTCAACGGCGGATAGCGTGTCAGACTCAATCGCGGGTTTACCTGAGGCCAGTTCGGCAGAGCTTGCGCCGCAGGAGTCCATCAGTGGTTCCTTGTCTCTCATCTCGTCCCGCCCGGCCGCAGGTCCATCACCCGTCTTTAGACCCGCGGCCCAACTCCCGGCTGTCAGCCTAGAACGTCCCACAACAACCCAGAGCCACGCCGCTCAGACGCAGTCGGCACCAGACCGCCCAGCTTCGCAGCTCCCGTGGCCCGCTGCACGCGCGATCGCGACGACCAGATCATCGGTCCGCCGCTGTAGTCGCGAACGCCACGATCAACTCCACGCACGCCATCAAATCGTCCTCATCGACCAACTCGATCGCGGAGTGGGTGTAGCGGGTGGGGTAGGCAAGAAGCGCGGTCTCGACGCCGCGCCGGATCATCTCCGCGCCGTCGCTGCCGAAGTTCTGGAAAATGGCCTGCTGAACCGGAATGCCACGCTCTCTCGCGAGAGCTACTAGGCGATCGGTGAGTCGCCGGCTGTAGTGGCAGGAATTGTCCTTGTAGACCAGGGTCGGTCCTGCTCCGAGACGGGCCGGGAAGTCCCGTTCGTCTGGTCCCGGGATGTCCCCGGTAAGACCCACCTCCAGGTTGATGCAGAGGTCGAACGACAGCTCGTCAACCAGGCTGCTGGCACCGATCAGACCGTTCTCCTCCTGGATAGTCGAAGCCAGCCACACCTCATAGGGGAGGTCATCCCGGCCCGTCAGGCGCTCCCCGGCAAGGGTCGCGATCGCCAGTGCGACACGGTCGTCCATCGCCTTGCCAACGATGCCCCGCTTGCCCAGGCGACGGGTGGGAGGATTCCAGATCACGCGGCAGCCGGGGTGGACGCCCAAGTCCTCGACCTCCGCCCGGGAGCGAACGCCGAGATCAACAAACAGGTCATTCCACTCCAGCTGTTCCTTTTTGCTGTTCCGCCCGCCGACGACGTGCCCGCTCGCCGTCGCGATGATCCCTTCGACATGACCTCCGGCCGTCAACACGAGAGCGGGCTGGCTCGCCGGCATGAACCAGCGCGGCGCGTGGCCAAGGGTGTCGGCGTAGTACGGCGCCAAGTGGAGGAAGCCGCCATCGGTCACGCTCTTGACCAGCAAGCAGATTTCGTCCGCGTGTCCCAGGATCAGCAGCCGCCGGCCGGAGCCACCAACGCGCGCCAGGACGTTGTCCACCCGTGTCCGCCGCACCTCCTGAGCAAATCTGCCCCAGTGTGCGGCCAGCCAGTCCTGGACCGCGTCTTCGTGCCCCACCGGACCCGGGAGTTCGGTCAACGTCTTGACGAGGTCAAAGATTGTGACTTCCTCTCGGGCGCTCATGCACCGTCCTTTCCGTCGTGGAGCGCACGATTTGAAACGAGGCCGGGGGCTTTGCCGGGGGCACCACTAGAGGTAACCGGCTGCAGCAGACGTTTCATGACGCCAACCCAGAAGCATGGGCCGAGCGAACTGCACCGAAGAGCATTGGAACCAGTTTCACGCTGGCTGCCGGCGCCGGGACGCCCCGCGCCGGACTGTTTGGGCCCTGTCGTGCATCGCGCCCGCAACCGCGTTGCGCCGCCGAAGCGCTTCGGTGAGATCGACCCCCGCATCGATCAACGCGAGGTGAGTGAACGCCTGTGGGTAGTTACCCAGAGCCGCACCGGTGACCGGATCCACCTCTTCCGCGAACAGTCCGAGGTCGCTGGCGTAGCCAAGCATCCGCTCAAAAAGTGCTTGGGCATCGTCGATCCGGCCCAGTGCCGTCAGGCAGTCAACCAACCAGAAGGTACAAATGGAGAAGGCGCCTTCTTGACCGGCCAACCCGTCTTCCGCTCGGTAGCGCATCACCAAGCCGTTGATCCCCAACTGGGCCTCGACCTGCTCGATCGTGGAGCGCATCCGTGGATCGTCCGCCGGCAAGAACCCGACTAAGGGCATCCTCAGGGTTGCGGCGTCCAGCTCATCCGTGCCGTAGTACATCGTGAAGGCTCGGGCGCTCTCGCTGTACCCCTTCGTCAGGATATCCTCCCGCACCGCGTCCCGCTCCCGTTCCCAGCGAGTCGTGTCACAGGCAAGGTCTGTCTCGCGGGCTAGCCGGACCGCCCGCTCAAGCCCAACCCAGCACATCACCTTGGAGTAGACGAAGTGCTGCGGCACCTCCCGCTGCTCCCACAGCCCGTGGTCCTTCTCGCGCCAAATCTCGCAGATGTAGTCGGCGACGGATCGCATCAGCGGCCAGACCCGTGGGTTCAGTGCTGGGGGTGCCCCTCCGTCCGGTCCCCCAAGTTGATGGTAGAACCAGAAGGCATCAAGAAGTTCACCATAGATATCCAACTGCCGCTGGTCCGCGGCGGCGTTGCCAATGCGCACCGGGCGCGAGTCACGATAGCCAGACAGGTGATCGAGGGTTTGCTCAGGAAGGTCTCGCTCGCCATGAACGCCATACATGATTTGGAGACGCTCCGGCGCATCCTCATCGGCCTCGCAGACCTGCTCGATCCAATGCCAGAACGCATGTGCCGCCGTATCGTCCCCCACGAGCAGGAGCGCGTAGAGGGTGAACGTGGCATCCCGAAGCCAGCAGTACCGGTAGTCCCAATTGCGCTCCCCACCAATCGCTTCCGGCAAAGAGGTCGTGGGGGCTGCCACTAGCGCCCCGGTCGGTTCGAAGGTGAGCATCTTGAGCGTCAGGGCAGAGCGATGCAGGACATCGCGATAGGGCCCTTCCACATGGCAATCGCTGCACCAGGCACGCCAGGCCGCATCCGCCTCCCTGACCTGTCCCGCCCAGTCCTCACCCTCCAGGAGTGCCCGCGCCCGGGTCATATCTTCCTCATAGGCCAGCACGCAGGACGCCGTGGCGCCCGGGTCCAACCAGAGCGACCCGCTCAGCACACCATCGGCTTCCGCCTCCAGCTCACCCGCCCAAACGAGCACCAGGAACCGCTCTCCGCTTCCGTCGGAGAGGAGTGCCCCCTTCCCTGGCACGATCTCGATAAGAGGAGAGGTGGCCGCGAAGTCAAAGGCGATCCTGGCGTCCAGAACTACGTCAAGTGGCCCGTCGACTGCCTCCAGCAGCCGGATAACCCGGTGTCGCCCCCACCCGCCCCAGACACCGTCAAGGACCGGCCCTGGGTCCCCAGCCGCCAGAGGCATAGCGTCGGTCAAGCGCAGCGTCGCGCCCTCTGTCTCCAACGTGGTTTCCAGCACCGCTGACCCGGGCAGATAGCGCCTCATGGCTCGTGTGACCGGCTGCGACGGGCGTAGCGCGAGAAAGCCGCCCTTCGCCGCATCCAGCAAGCGGCACAAGACGGCTGGGCTATCGAAATGGGGGAGGCAAAGCCAGTCGATTGAGCCGTCGCTCGCAACTAGCGCGGCACTCTGAGCGTCGCCAATCAGCGCATAGTCGCCAATCGGACGGTAGCCAGCGGCCGGCACCCCTGGTTCCGGTGCAGCCACCTCGTGAATCCGCTCTTCGACGGCAGGGAGCCTTTCCGGATCCTTCTCGTGCACTGCCTTCTTGTCCACCGCATCTCCGTTCGTGAAGGCTCCTTGTGTCAGGGAGGTAGGGGAGGGGAGGAGCGGACACTACTCCCGTCGAGGCACCACCTCGACACCGACTGCCCCTTCAAGTGGTAGCACGACGGCAGCCATGTCGCGCGTTCCATGGTGGGCGGCGCTGGCGGCGTCAAAGACGCGCCGCGCCGTCTCACCCCCGGCAATAGGCACGCCAAGTTCTGCCGCCAGATCCGCGATCAAGCCCAGATCCTTGCGGAGCAGATCAACCGGTGTTCCCCCGTCGAACCGGCGCTCTAGCATCAGCGGAACCACCCGCTCCAGCATCCGGCTGCCGCCGTAGCTGGTCGACAGCACGTCCAGCATCGTGCGCGGATCGGCTCCCGCCTTCACCCCCAGCACCATCGCCTCGGCCACCCCGGCTACGTTGATCCCTACCAGCAGCTGGTTCGCCAGCTTCACGACGGTACCACTCCCGGTCGGCCCGACGTGGTGCAACCGTTGTCCCATCGCCGCAAGGACCGGGCGAACGCGCTCGAACGTCTCCGCCTCACCGCCCACCATGATCGTCAGGCTGGCCGCCTCCGCCCCAGCTACTCCGCCGCTGACCGGCGCATCGAGAAACTGAGCGCCCCGCGATGACAGGGCAGCGGCGATGCTCCGGCTCGTCCCCAAGCCAACCGTACTGGTATCGACGAAAGTCTGCCCCACCCGGACGGAAGCGACCAAGCCTCCGGGGCCAAGGTAAACCGCCTCGACCGCAGCCGGATCAGGCAGGCACGTCAGCACGATATCACTGGCCGCCGCGATGTCTCCCGGGCCGCTCGCCGCGAATGCCCCCCGCGCCACCATCTCCTCCACCGCACCCCGGGACCGGTTATGCACAATGAGTGGGAATCCCGCTTGGAGGAGATTAGCGGCCATCGGCCGGCCCATCTTGCCCAGGCCGATGAACCCTACCCGGGGAGTTTGTGCAGCGTCCATCCGCGTCCCTCTCGACATCGCCCCCAGTCCGACCCTAGCGCCCCCGCTCGGTGATGCTAGCACTTCGGTAGGGCGGGATGACTATGGATCGACCCCTTCACGGAGAGCACATCCAAGTACGAGGCGGCTCCGGAAACGACGCTCGTCACTTGAGCCTGGAAGTTCGCAAGGGAGAAGTACGGGGTAGACCTCTGGCGTGCGGACGGCAACGCTATGCCGCCCGGCTGACTTAGGACGAGGAACAAGCCGCTCACTTCCCCCACGCCGGACGTCATGTGGCTCGCATCATTGGTGATAAGGACATTCCCGTCTTCATGCCCCTGAAACGGCCTAACGCGAGACTGATAGACATAACTACGCTAGAGCAGGGGAGGGTGATGGCGAAATCGAGGGGCACTGGCGAAACAATGGTGGATGAGTAGCTCAGGTTGGGCCGTCACTTCCAAGTCACTGCACTGCCTATCGGTCCAAGACATGGACACCCACCGTCTGAGAGGGCATCCACTGATGGAGACCGGCTGTGGCTAGCGACAGTGGCGATGGCGCGGAGACAACGCGGTTTCGGCTCGATACGTTGTCGCGGTCGAATCTGGTCTTTCGTCTAGCCGAAGAGCGCCCTGAGATTGCACCCATCCGGCGATGGAGAACGCCGTTGGCGCATACACACGTGTCCCTGGAGACGATGGTTGTTTCTGCCTCGGCTTCGCTCGGGCTGGCCACCGGTCCGACCTGGGCTCACGGCATCAAGGCCGCCTTTCGAAGATCACCGTGGACGACAGCCTCGTCGGTGTCTTCACGCTTTCGTGTCTAAGCACAGCGACCGTAGTAAGCGGTGGTGGTCGCCCTTGGGTGCTTGGAAGCGTACGCCGGTGGCGAGACGACCATCGGATGGGAGGGTGAACGCTAGATCCACGCCCAGCTGTGCAGCCGTCGCTTCGGACCCTTGGGCGGCCAGCGGGTCACCATGCACGGATAGTTACGGCCCCGAGGCGGGAGCATAAAGCGGTTTACGTCAAGCGGCGAGGTTGCATTTCGTCTTCTTCGCACAACCGCGCTTATCCGCATTGTATTGGG
Organism: Thermomicrobiales bacterium; assembly: GCA_030446955.1. Classification (GTDB taxonomy): domain Bacteria; phylum Chloroflexota; class Chloroflexia; order Thermomicrobiales; family UBA6265; genus LC2-1. The sequence goes on along the minus strand of JAUJMG010000001.1, from coordinate 2,196 downwards.
CAACCCGTAGGTGACCCACCCTTCCCTGCAAACCTAGATTCAGGAATTAGGAGGAGCAAGCGACGGAGGGAGCCTAACGCACCACTGGCCGAGCCGCTTTCAGAGCGACGGAGTGCGGTGAGGCGTAACGGAGGAACACGTGCGCGGAGAGCGCCCCTGAAACGTGAGGAGCCCCGAAGGCAGTCTTCCTCTCGTCTCCAAGAGAAACGTAGTCCGGCTCCATGGACTGGCCCACAGGGCAGCTCTTGCGGGGCGCTGAAGAGAATGGGAGATCTGACACGGCCTCACATGGTCCCCCGCGCCTCCGTAGGCGATGGAGCCGGACCCTGGCCTAGGAGTCGAAGGAGATCACGCCTTCGTCGATCTTCCATTCGTCCGAGGGATCAACTTCTGTTGGCTGACCGCTGGGGGTAGCGTAGGCGTAGTAGTGGCCGTCATCACCCAAGAGCAGGAGGCGGTCTGGCTCCAGGCGATGCTCTCCCACGACAGCAAAGACATTGGTCATGGTCCCGAGTCCCCACGACGCCGGCAAGTCGGCGGGTCCGGCGCCCCGTTCTCCCGGTCTCGCGCGAATCATGCCAACGCACACCGGAACGATCCTTGGGGCTACCCTCTCCCGTCTCGCCTCTACCTTCTACATCACCTCGTTATGTAAGCTAGACGAACTCCCGGGGATCAACCGTGCCCGACCACGCCACTCGAAGAGCCCATATTCACGTGTCCGGGCGGGAAGATCTGGCCGGGCACATACTCACTTGGAGCACGCCGCTCAGTAGCCGCCATCTCCTTGACGCACCCGAGCGGCGGCGGTCTCACCGCCGCCGCTCGGGTCGCGAGCCTAGATTTCCCGAATGAAGCCACCCTCCACCGGGAGAGAAACCGGTCTGGGCTCGAGCAGGAAGGCACTTCCCGGATCGACGATCGAATCCTGAAGCAGACCGTCATCGAACGAACCGACATCGAGGGAGCGGTCGTCCGGGAGTGAGGACGCTGTTGCAAAGGTGTCGAGTAGGAGCGTTTGCCGCGGGTCGACAACGAAGTCTGGAAGGAGCGAGCCGCCCAGCAGCGGATCGTCTGGGAGAAAGGGGTCAGGGTGCGTCTCCATCACCAGACCCGCACCGAGATCGACAACGGAATTTTCGGTAAGCCGCGAGTCCAGCAGGCTGTCCCCAAGCTGGCGCTCATCCAGCCTGATCGAGGCGGCACCTGCCCCATCAGCCAGGTAGCTGCTGGTCGGATCGATGATGGAATCATCGAGCAACCGGCCGTCAATCACAAGCTCATCCCGGAGTGACTCGAAGGAAGCCAGCGCCTCCACCAGGAAGCTGCGACGGGGATCGACGATGCGGTAGCCGCCGCCAGCCTGGAGCTCCCGAGTCTCCAAGTGGAGGTGGTCGCCGTTGAAGCCTCCGGAGAGGCCGACAAACTGACCGACCTTCACCCGCTCCCCAACCCGCACCGCGATCGCACCCATGTGCCCAAGCACGACCTCATCGCCGGTGTCCGTCTCGATCAACAATTCACCGACACCGACCTCCCCGTTTCCGTAATGCGTGAAGTACGGAGTCCCACCAGAGGTCTTAACCGTGCCTTCAACGGGGGAGTAAAGCCACGTTCCCGCCGGCATCCCGATGTCGAGGCCGGTATGCTCGAACCCGTCCAGCCCGTAGGCGATGCCGTAGCGGTACATGAACGGCTGGCTGACCGAGAAGGCCGTGTGGCCGAATTCCTGGGAAATCGGGAACTCGCGGTTGGCCCAGATGAGCGCAAGGCGACCGAGGGGCCCACCATCGGTGACGAGGACAAAGTTCCCTGGGGGAGGCCAAGGCAACGGCAGGGCCGGCGCCACCGACGGCGCTTCCTCAACCAGTACCCCCGCCTGCTCGACCTCAATCACCGCTGCTTCCTTCACCGCGGGGGTAGCAGTCACGGTGACACGAGCGGTGCTCGTGGCCACCGGGGTCGTGGCGACGACCGCATCACGCGCCGAACCGGTGCTCGGCGTCGTCGCCAGCGCAGGCGGTTGCGTATTCGCGGTCGGCGCTGGCGGTTGCGTATTACGCGTTGGCGCGGGAGGATCGGTCGGGCCGGCCGGCGACTCCGACTCCAGCGCCGGGGTGGGCGGGGGGGGCGGATTGACGGTGACGCTGAACTGGACGGCCGCGGCATTGCCGGCGGCATCCTGCGCCCCACAGG
>JAUJMG010000242.1:2529-6451 GCA_030446955.1 Thermomicrobiales bacterium | reverse complement strand
CGCCATAGGGGATGCGAGCCTCGTGATACGACCGCCGCTCGTGCTGGCGGGAATCAGGCCGCTCTCCGCGGACAGACAGCAGATCGCCATCAACCACGACGCGAAGGTGCTCTTCGTTCATCCCCGCGATTTCGGCGCAGACAACCAGGGCATCATCGGTCTCAAAAACCTCCAGCGGCGGTCGCCAGAGATTGCCCTGACCCGGTGCGGCGGAGGGTCGTGCCGGCATCAGCGCCCGAAAGACCTCCTCCATCTCCTGCTGTACCCGCTCGGGATCGCGGGGCCTCGTGCGGCGAACGACGTACATCTTGGCTCCTTCGTCTCCGTCCAGGGTGGAGGACCGCTGCTCTGGCAATCATGTACGGCGCTCCACCACTACGACGATGGCACCGAGCGCGCTGTGAGCAGTTCGATCCCCATTGATGTCCGGGTAAAACCTGGACCTGCACCCCACCCACCTCCGAGAGGTGTGCGAGGATTATACCCCGGATAGCGAGAACTTGCTACGGGTCATGTAAAGAATCCAGCCTACCCGATCGGCTAGGGAGGGAACTGGGGTCCCGATTCTCGGTCATGCTCTGCAGTGCAGAATTCGGGCCGCCGGAGGCGCCAGCGCAACAGCCTGCCTCTTCCTTGGCGTCGCGAAGGATGCGTTGACGCGGGGCCAAGACAAGGTCATGCCGGGATACGGCGTATCTCCTGGAAGATCACCCCCATCACCGGAAGCATCTGGTTTTGCCGTATCAGGGGAGACGGAGAAGCACGGGAAGACGTGATCAGGCAAGCCGTGGTGGCACGACCTCGTTGCAGGGGGCCGTCCGGATTCGTTGACCAACGAGGACTGAATCGCATTACGCTGGGTCGAGGGCCCCCGCCTGGTATTCGTTCGAGGGGTTCCAGAGCATCCAGCCGCTGGCGCCGAAATCCTCCGCCGCGTCGATCTGAGCGCGAACCTCGGCCGCTCCGTAGTCTCGGTATCCCTCGAGCGGCATCGAGAAATCTTGCAGCCAAGGGCGAAACTTCAGCGCCGAACCCGGCACCTTTGCCTCCGCAATCTGCAGACTCTCGAGGATTGTCTCATAGGGGTAATCATTCGGGTGCCCCGGGGCTGATGTGATATTCCCCTCACTGAAGTGGGAGGGGTAGATCATCATGCAGACGTAGTCCACCAAGGGCACGATCTCGGCGAAGTTCTGTCCGATGCCCTGCTCGTCATCAACGAAGGCGGTGTAGCCGAAGATGTCCGCCCCGAGTTTGATTCCTCTCGGGGCCAGGGTGTCGTGGCTGAGCTGCAAGAAGCCGGTGATGGCAGCCTGCCGGGCCTCTGCGGTGTACTCCTGCCCGAAGTCAGCCGTCGTCAAGTCGCCGTCCGAGGGAAACCGTACGTAGTCGTACTGGATCTCATCGAAGCCGAGTTCCGACGCTTCCACCGCTAAAGCAACGTTGGCGTGCCACAACTCCTCGTTGAAGGCATTCACCCAGCCGACCCCGTCATAGTTCCGCCACAGACCGCCAGTCACCTCGTCCTTCACCGCCAGATCGGGTCGGGCATAGGCCACCAAGGGATCCTGGAAGATCACCATCCGTGCGATGGCGTAGATGTTACGATCCTTGAGTTGCTTCAAGACGTCGTTGACGTCGTAGAGGGGCTGGACAGTCTCCGCCTCCCGAAAGAAGGCGACCTGACTGTCGTAATAGACGGTGTCCTGCTTGATGTCGACGACGAGCGCGTTCAACTCCGTTTCGTCGATGAGCTGGATCAGCCGCTCCACCTCGTCGGGGTCCGCCATGGTGTAGCCGTTGGCGTAGATCGCCTTGACCTGAACCCGCTCCAGGCTAGCGTTGGCGGTGCGATCGGCGGCAACAGGCACACGGGCATCGGTAAACCCAGAGCCAGCGATCACCACTTCCGTTACATCCGCCGCATTCGTGAGCCGATACGTGCCGTCACCCTGAGTAACAGCCGTGGCCTCACCGGCAGTCACGATCGCCCCCTGCACAGGAGCACCGGAGGCATCCGTAACCAGCCCTGCAACCACCGCTCGGCGCAGCGGAAGTTCAATGCGCGTGCGGCTCCCGATGGCCTCCTCAAGCACGCCGTAGTCGCCGGCATCCACTCGCAGCCGAGCTTGCGCAGGAACATTGGTGATGCTATAGGTACCATCCGGACCGGTCATCACCGGTGCCATCTCCGGTGCGCCGTCAGCAACCACCGAGACCGAGGCATTGCCGATCGGCTGCCCCGTCTGCGCATCGGTCAGCACGCCGTCGACCCGGTTCGGTCGCAGGCTAAAGGCCTGTCGCAGATCGCTCTGGTTGTCTAGTTGCCCCCGCACCGGCTCGTAATTGGGCAGTTCAAGCGCGAGCGGCACCGCCTCCGCTGGCCGCCGAAGCTTCACCTCACCGCGCTCGTTGCTCGTGTACGTCTCGTTACCGACCGTAACCGACACATTAGAAACCGGCTGACCGGTAAAGGCATCCGTCAACCCCAACGTCATGGTTGGAGGACGTGTCGCGGTCTCAATAGCGTAATTACCGACCAGCAACACCACCGGGATCACAAAGAGGAGGCTGTACCACCAGCTGACGGCGTCCCACGGGCGTCGCCTGTTGCTCCCTCCGCGACGCCCAAGTTCAGGCCCTGCCGAGCGGCTCGGACGCACCAAGGGCCAGCGGACGTTTGGCCGGTTGATATTGAGTCGGGTGAGTCGAATCAGGGTACACCATCCATCGCTGCCGCCGTGATCGCGGAAGATCACGAGGACCGGGCGGGGAGACTTGGGAGGCTAAAGAGCCTAGCGACGCTGACGAGTCCGGGGCGCAACAATCGGCAAAGAGGCCCTAGATGTGGACCAAATTGCCCCTACGCCACTAACCCAGCGGCGTGCTGAAAAACCCAAGGACCCCGAGTGTAGCACACCGGCCGTTCACCCCGTCCACCGTTTTACCGTCGTTTGACACGCCGCGCGGCACCCGAGGATAATCCTAGGCGAGTGCGTGCCGGTTTTCACAATCGGCTGAGAACTCGCGGTCGGCAGGCACAGGACACGGCGCGTGAAGGTGCGAACCCAGGACGTGTTCGAGACGATGCGCGCCGACCTCGCCCGTGTCGACGTGCGCGTCGCGCAGGCTGCCACGGTCGACTTCCCTATGGTCTCATCTCTTGTCGGCGAGATCGTTCGAGCAGGTGGCAAGCGATTGCGGCCGCTCGTTTTGCTGCTCGCAGGTCGAGGCTACCAATACCATCTCGAACCGCTCGTTACGGCTGCAGCCGGCGTGGAGCTGCTCCATACCGCGTCCCTGATCCACGATGACAACATCGACCGGGCTGCCCTCCGGCGCGGGAAGGCGACCCTGAACTCCAAACTCAGTTCCGGCGCCGTCATCCTCGTCGGGGATTTCCTTTTCGCCCAGTCGGCCATGCTCGCGGCCGCGACCGACAATACCCGCGTCGTCGCCGTCTTCGCGTCCACCTTGGGCGACATCTGCGACGGGCAGCTTCGGGAGATGTTCGACGCTCATCGCCTGGACCAGACGCGGGAAGAGTACGAGCGTCGCATCTATGGGAAGACTGCGTCCCTCTTTGCCGGCTCAGCCCAGATGGGCGCGATCCTCGGCGGAGCACCCGAAGCCGATATCCTCGCCCTGCGTGACTACGGCGCCAACCTCGGCCTGGCCTTCCAGATCATGGACGATGTCCTCGATCTTCGTGAAGACACCGCTGAGTTGGGCAAACCCGCCGCCAACGATCTGCGCCAAGGTACGGTCACGCTCCCGACCATGCTCTACGCGGCCGCGCTTCCGGCAGCTTCGGTCGAGGCCGAAGAACTTCGGGCCGTCGTCTCTGGAGACCGCGACGATCCGGCCGGTGTTGACGCCGTCGTGGCCAGCATTCGATCCTCTGGCGCGCTCACCACCGCAA
>JAUJMG010000242.1:0-2429 GCA_030446955.1 Thermomicrobiales bacterium | reverse complement strand
GTGTTGGTGCCAACCAGGACCGGCTGGACGATGCCGCCAATCCGTCCATCAGGCAGGAGACGCAGGTCACTAGTCGGCACGTGGGCCAGTTGCTGATCGGTTGGGAGGTCGAGCGGCACAGGCAACGCCGACGCGAACTCGTTGCCCCCCCCGGCCATCGCCGTGGTCACTAGGTCCGCCAGTTCACTGAGGTACGCGTCGCTTACCAGAGCCACCGCCCGGAACGGATCACGCGCGTTTGCGCACGCCACCAACTCCCGCACCGTCCGATCGACCTCCTCGGCGTCGGCAGCCCGGGGCGCTACACCAGCCGGCAACCTGTCCCGCGGGATCGGCATCGGTAGCGCGGCTGGGGTGCTGGCGGTGGTTCCGCCCGCTAAAGCAAGCAACTCCATGGCATTCCGCGCTGGGACTTGGCATTCCTCCGGCCGCGGAATGTCAAGGCTTGGGTCCGGGGTGGCCTGCTGCGCCATGCCCACCGAGCCTGTGCTGGCGAGGAGTACCGCGAAGAGAACGATTGAGACCACCGAACCGTGCATCTGGGCAAACTCCTCCTAGCCGCTAGGGCACACCTCACCCAGCGGCGAACGTGACGAGCGTTGGCAATCTCTCGATGGGAAAGAAACGCTAGAGGGCGACCAGGCTCGTCTCGTACATCCGACGGAAGAGCCGCTCCCAGTACGTCCGGGTCGGATCGACCGTTTGGAACTCGGCTTCCAACTCTTGCGGCATGTCCGGTGTCAGCAGGATGGTGGCCAACCGTCGGCGATACCGGTCGTCGATCGTCTGGTCCAGCAGATGGGCCTCGTGCCGATGCGCCGGTTTGAGTCCAATCAGCACCAGGAGGTCGGTCTGAATCATCTGGTCGTAGGTGTTGCGGGTGATTTGGGTCGCCAGCTCGTACTCTCGCCTGGCCTTGGCGTCCACCACCTCTTCCTCCGCGGCGGGAGCCAGCTTCGGCAGACCGACCTCGTGAACGTAGGCGCTGAGGGCAAAATCGCGCCACGGCATCACGTAGGAAGAAACGTCAGAGTCGAGCTCACCGAGGCGGTGCTGGATGAAGGCAGCGATCCGGGTAGAGCGGCCGGGCGCAGCGTTGAAAATAAACCACCCCTGTCCCTGGCGAAGACGGGTGTCGAACGCGTCGAAGTACAAGCTGAGGCGCTGAAGCAGGTCCCGGTCCTGCACTGGGGCGTGCTCCACGATCGAGGCGGCATCGGCCATAACGGACCTCCCCGAAACCCTATCTCACCCAAGCCGCGAGGTCGGGGCGATAGCGTCCTCTATCCATAGCACATGGACGCCTGGATTGAAAACACCCCACCGCGCGTTGACATCACTCCACCTCCAGCAATCCTGCTCTCTGGAAGGATCGACACCTCGCCCACAGCGACTAGGCATCGGGCAGCGCCAGCGCCGCAGTGAACAGCCGCATGAATCGTTCCGCGTCGACGGTGGCTGCCACGGTGGCGGATCCCGAGCCCACCTCGCGTGTTCTCCCCCGCTCCTCCCCTGTGGCAGCTACGCTCACGTGCGACTCCCTGCAGCCCACGAGCGTCGGGTCGGACGCCACGGCGAGGGCCAACGGGTCGTGGAGTTGCACCCCGTCGAGGTCGCGCTCGACAAACGACCGCCGGCAGATCCGAGACACCAGGGCCGCCGCACCTTGCTCAGCATGAGCGGTTGCCTGCCAGATCGCACGCGAAAGCACCACCCGTTGGGTAACGTCCAGCCCAACCGCTGTTAACCGCTTGAACGGCGCGGCAAACACCTGGGCGGCTGCTTCCGGGTCCACGTAGATGTTGAACTCCGCGGCAGGAGTCACATTGCCCGGCACAGAGAAGGCGCCGCCCATCACTACGAGGCCAGCGACGAGCTCTGGCAACCGCGGCTCCACGTTCAACGCGATCGCCAGATTCGTCAGGGGTCCAACGCAGACCAGCGTCAGCTCCCCCGGTCGCTGGTTCGCCAGGCGGACCATCGCCGCCGGACCTCGATCCGCGCCAAGAGCGCGCGCACGGCTTGGCAGCCCGGCATTCCCCAGTCCATCGGTGCCATGGACGAAGGCCGCGTCTTGATGGGATCGTACGAGGGGCCGGCTGGCTCCGCGATGGATGGGAACGTCCGTGGCTCCAAGCCAATCCAGTACGGCCAGCGTGTTCGCCGTCGTTCGCTCGACATCGACGTTCCCGGCTAGTGTCGTGACGGCAACAAGTTCGACGTGCGGTGACGCGACCGCGAGGGCAAGGGCGAGCGCATCGTCAATCCCCGTGTCGACATCAAGGATGACCGGCACCACGCGTCCATCCACCGCTAGCTCGCCCTCTCCCGTCCAGCGCCAACGGTCCGCTCTGCCTCGGCGGCAACCCAGGCAGCGACCGGCGGTGTCTCCGTGATCTGGGATTCCGTCACGACGTCAAGGAACCAAG
>JAUJMG010000241.1 GCA_030446955.1 Thermomicrobiales bacterium | reverse complement strand
CAGCGCAAGGGCCGCTTTGAGATGGCCAACAAGGGCACGATCTTCCTCGATGAGGTCGGGGAGATGACGCTCTCCACCCAGAAGAAGCTGCTGCGGGTGCTTCAGGAGCGGGAGTTCGAGCGGGTCGGCGGCAGCGTCTCCGTGAAGATCGATACCCGGGTGATCTCGGCGACCAACAAGGTTCTGTCACTGGAGATTGAAGAGGGTCGGTTCCGCGAGGACCTCTTCTATCGCCTCAATATCATCAGCATCTACCTGCCGCCCCTGCGGGACCGGCGTGACGACATCCCGCTGCTGGTCGAGCACTTCCTCCACAAGCACCGGTACACCGCCTCCGCCGGTCCATCCCGGATCAGCCAGGGCGCGATGCAGATGTTGATGGACTATGACTGGCCGGGCAACGTGCGCCAACTCGAGAATATGATCGAGCGCGCGACGGTTCTCGCTCAGGGGGGCATCATCACGGAGGAGTACATTACCTTCTCCGGCGCCGACAGCCGCCAGTTCATCGATGTCGCCCAGCGCCTCCGGAAGGGTGCATCCCTCACTGACCTCCTGACGGACGTGGAGAAGCAGGCGTTCTCTGAGGCGCTGACGCAGACCGAAGGTGACCGGGTGGCAGCCGCCTCGCTGCTCGGCGTGGGACTGCCCGAGTTTCAGCAGCGGCTGGGCGAGTTCGGCCTCTAGGGTTTGAGCTGACACCGCACGGTGGGAGTAGAAAGACGGGGGCCTCTGGGCCCCCGTTCGTCATGTTTGGCCTGAGGCTGACCCGGCAACGGCATGGACGTCCGGATTCAACGGCTGCAGGTCAGCTTGATCTTCCATTACTGCCGCCTGCCGAGCTGTCGCCCGGGTCACTCTTGCTGGCGGATTGGGATCGATCCCCGCCGCCGAGCGGCAGCGGAAGGTTCCGCACCGTTTCCGCCGCCTGCCGGTAGAAGCCCTTCACCTCAAACGCGGCAGGCTTTCGACCAAAGCGGTAGTAGAAATCGGCCACGCGCCCCGCCGAAACCGTGCCGGCGTAGGCGATCACGACCTTGGGAATCGTGCCGGCTGCGAGAGGAATGAATGACGCTGCCTCCCTGGCCGCAGTTCGCCAAAAGAGACCGGCGCCTACCACGGGCAGCATCTCCCGCATGATTCCCCACTGGTCGTGCAGGTCGCGGCCGTGAATTGCGGAGATCTTGAACAGCATCAGAAGTTGATTCTTGGTTAGGACAAGGAAATCGGCTCCGGCCGCGGCAAGGGATCCGACGATTGGGATGACCGCGGGAATGTTGGAGATCAGGGCAAACTGGGCGTTCGCTTTCGCCGTCTCGTCGATGACTGCCCTCGTCGCGGCCGCCCGAAACGCCGGATAGGCTCGCCCGAGTGCGGGTGCCAGGTCCGGAAGGCGCTCTGTGACCTTGGCTCGCAGGTCCTCGATCGCACGATCGTCGTCCGCTCTGCGCCCGCCGAGACCGAAGACAGGTGCCGGCCCACCCTCGGTGTGGATCCTTCGCCGCAGGTCCGATACCCGCTCGGTCTCCTCTGGGTCGAAGACGACGACGACGTCGTACCGTTGAAGATCCGTCACCCCGCCCTGAAACCCAGAGGATGTTACCCCGTTCGCATTTGCCTCGCCGGTCAGGCGTACGGCAATGCCGGCCGCGGTTGTCTCGTCAGGAGCCAGGACCAGGACCTTAGGGATACGCTCCGCATCCCGTCGCACGTCGTCGAAGCTCATCTCCCGCAACACGCTCATGAAGCTTCGGATCGTCCCGATCGATCCCATGCGCTGCCCCTTCGGGCGACCCAATAACGGCATGCCGACTCCTCTCTCCATGCGCATCAAGCGCAAGCACACAGTGTCTCAGTCCAGCGCACGACGGCTGCCAGCCCAAGTGGGGACTTACCCATCACGGCTCATGCCGCACGGTGCGGTCGATCTGTCCTTGACGCGGATAGCGACGCTGGCGGTCGATGGGGTGGATCTCCTCTGCGTCATCCCGGCTTAGAGACCCCAGTCGACCATCTGAACGGGCAGGCGAGTTCCCGGTTCCACCACCTCCAGGTGCTCTGGCACCACCAAGAGGCCATCCGACCGGACCAGCGATGTCAGCACCCCGGCCCCTTGCTCCCCAGCGGACCGAGCGACGTAGCTGGCTCCGTCATACTCGAGAGCGACGCGGACGAAGTGACGTCGCTGACCGCGGTTGTCCAGCCGCTCGGCCACTGTGGCTTCGACCGTAGGGATTGCCCAATCCTGGCGCCCAAGCATCTTGAGTAGCGCCGGCCGGCCAAACTGCTCGAAGCTCACGGCAGCGGCGACAGGGTTACCCGGTAGACCGAGCAAGGGCGTCCCACGAACATGGCCAAAGGCGAGCGGCTTGCCCGGCTTCATCCGGACCTGCCAGATCGCGATCTCGCCCTCGGCCTGGAGCACATCTTTCACAACATCGTAGTCGCCGAGGGACACCCCGCCTGACGTCACGATCAGATCCGCGTTCCACCCCTCGGCAAGCTTCGCCCGTAACGCACCCACGCTGTCCCGGGCGACCCCGAGCAGGCTCGGTTTCCCACCAAGACGCTGCACCATGGCCGCCACGGTGTAGCTATTGCTGTTCCGAATCTGGCCCCGACTAAGGGGAGGACCGAGATCGACGATCTCGTCGCCCGTCGAGAGGATCCCTACCCGCGGCCGCCGGTGCACCGTAACGGTCGGCCGATTCAACGCGGCCAGCAGACCGATCTCGGCCGGACGAAGGCGGGTTCCCGTCGGGAGCACGAGCGCTCCGCGCCGCACATCCTCGCCGGCAGGGCGGACGTTGTCCCACGGCTTCGCGGGCCTCGTTACGCCAACCATGGAGGGCGACTCCCGATTGAGATCACCGACGACCGGCCTTTCCGGCTCGTCGGTCTCCTCAAACCGGACCACCGCATCCGCGCCATCCGGCATCGCCGCGCCGGTCATGATCCGGACGGCGCAACCAGGCGCGACCGTCCGCTGGAGGGGTGACCCAGCCGGCGTTTCGCCAGTGACTCGGAGGTGAATCGGGTGCTCGACGCTCGCGCCGGCGGTGTCCGCCGCTCGTACGGCGTACCCATCCATGGCCGAATTCCGAAACGGTGGCACGTCCTCGTCGGCAACAATCGCCTCGGCCAACACCTGCCCAAGCGCCTCTAACAGGGGCACCTCGACTGCATCGAGCGGCGCAAAGGCCGAGAGGATGCGCTCCAGCGCGTCATCCACCCCGAGCATCCGCTCGACGTTTTCCCACGGCCGCTCGCATAGCGGTGTCTCCGGTTCGGGCACAGCAACCTCCGGCAGCCGGCGACAGCCACCTGAGAACCATCAGCTTCGTTCCGTGAAAAAGCCGGACTGCCGCCGACCAATGGGACTGGCCGGGTCAAGGCACCGGGCAGGAACGCAAACCCGTGGCGACGCTGGAGATGTCTACCTCATCGCCGCCATCGCGTCGACCAGCTCCCGAACGGCGTCTGCGGATTTATGGAGGGCGTCCCGCTCCTCGTTCGTGAGTGTGATCTCCATGATCCGCTCCACGCCACCGGCGCCGAGCTTGACCGGCACGCCGACGTACAACCCGTCGATGCCGTACTCTCCCTGAAGGAGTACGCTTGCGGGAAGCACCCGTCGCTTGTCGAGAAGGATCGCATCGACCATCTCTACCACCGACGTCCCGGGTGCGTAGTAGGCGCTGCCGCTCTTCAGCAAGGAGACGATTTCCGCCCCGCCGTTGGCGGTTCGCTCTTCGATCGCCTTGATTCGGTCCGCCGGCAACAACTCCGTGATCGGGATTCCGGCAACCGTGGAGTAGCGGGAGAGGGGAACCATGGTGTCCCCGTGCCCGCCCAGCACGAACCCTGTCACGTCCTCGACGGAGACATCCAGTTCCATAGCGATGAACGTTCGGAACCGGGCCGAGTCGAGCACTCCTGCCATCCCGAAGACCCGCTCGCGCGGGAACCCAGCCGTATCAAAGGCGACGTGGCACATCGCATCCAGCGGGTTCGAGACGACCACAATGATTGCGTCAGGGGAGGCACCCACGACCTGCTCCGTCACGGATCGAACGATACCCATGTTCGTCCGAAGTAGGTCGTCCCGGCTCATCCCGGGTTTACGGGCGATGCCAGACGTAATGACGACCACATCGGAGCCCGCCGTGTCGTCGTACCCGTTCGCGCCGGTGAGGTGGGTGTCGTAGCCAAGGACTGGGCCTGCCTGCATCAGGTCCAGGGCCTTGCCCTGAGGCATCCCTTCGACGATGTCGACGAGAACCACATCCGCGTAGTCCCGCAGCGCGAGCATCTGGGCAACAGTGCCGCCGACCATCCCGGCCCCCACCACCGTCACCTTCGATCGCCTTCCGGCCCGCCGCGCCGTCGTCTCCATGGCGTCCGTTCTCCCTCTCATTCATTCACTTGCAGCCGCGCACCGACCCGCACCAGGTTGAACTCCCGGGTGCGGCGGCCCGGCATGATAGCATAACGATCCTGCTTACCAGTCGATGCCCGGGAGCAGTTCACCTTGGCTACCATCTCCGACATCGGTCGCTACACGGTCCCATTCGACCGTGGCACCGTCTCCTTCAATTTGCCGTCGGGTATGACCGGCTCCGTCGTCCGCTCTCGGCCAGCGGCACCACTCCGCGATCCGGTAGCTGCCGCCATCGGCGCCGTCGCCCAACCGCTTGGCTCCTCACCCCTCCGCGCACTGGCAACCGGGAAAACTCGGGTTTGCATCGCTGTCACGGACGCGACCCGGGCCTGCCCCGATCATCTCCTGGTGCCGCCGATGCTTGCCGAGTTGGCGGCCGCGGGCGTGCCGGACGGGGCGATTACGATCCTGGTGGCCGTCGGGATGCACCGGGCCAGCACGGACGCCGAGAAGGTCGAGAAACTTGGCCCCGACGTGGTGCGGCGGTACCGGATCGTCGATCATGACGCATCGGACGAAGGAAACCTTGTCCAGGTCGCCGTCGGCCCTGGCGGTGTTCCTTTCCGCCTCAACCGGCTCGTCGCCGAAGCCGATCTCGTCCTCGCGACAGGCGTAGTCGAGCCTCACCAGTACGCAGGGTACAGCGGCGGCGGCAAGACAGTGGTCATCGGCTGCGGCGATGACGCCACGATCGCCTACACGCACGGCCCGGCGATGCTGGACCTGCCGGGAACACGCTTAGCCCGCCTCGATGGCAACCCGTTCCAGGAAGCCGTGCGCAGGGTTGCTCGAGCGGCCCATGTCGCTTTCGTGACCAACGCCGTCTTGGATGATGACGGTCGCCCCGTTGCCATTGCCGCCGGTGCACCCGAAGCCGTCCACGACCATCTGGCGGCATTGGCGGCCGACCTCTACACCGTACCGATCCCGGCCCAGGCTGACATCGCAGTCGCTGGAATCGGCTACCCGAAGGACGCTAACCTCTATCAAGCAAGCCGTGCTGCGAGCTACCTCCAGTTCGCGCCCGTCCCCGTAGTTCGCCCGGGCGGCGTCATCATCCTCCCGGCAGCCTGTCCGGAGGGCCCCGGCGATGGGGCGGGGGAGCGGCGGTTCGCGGAAGCGATGCGACAGCCTGGCGGCCCAGATCGAGTCATCGAGCGGGCCCGCGCTGAGGGTATCCGGCCAGGCGAGCAGCGAGCGTACGTGATGGCCCGCGTGCTGCAAGACGTGGACGTTATCGTCGCCGGCGCCGCTGATCCGGAGGTCGTGCGCTCCCTTGGCTTTCTGACCGCTCCAACCCTTGACGACGCTCTCAATCAAGCAGGAGAGATAACGGGTCCAAACGCATCTGTGCTCGTCGTTCCCCACGCCCTTCTGACCCTGCCATTGGTTCAGCAACAGCCCACGTCAAGCGCCACGATCCAAGCGAGACACATTTGACCTAACCTTGACACGCACCGAAGAGCTGACTACACTACGCGGGCTGATGTCAATCCAGCGGTGCGGAAGTGGCTCAGTGGTAGAGCATCTCCTTGCCAAGGAGAAGGTCGCGGGTTCGAATCCCGTCTTCCGCTCCAACCGAGTCTTGATGAGAGCGGGCCTGCGGGCCCGTTCGTCGTTTCTCGCTTACCATCACTGGGTCCCGGCGCTCCTTTACATCGGAGCCTGCGGAGCATGACGCGGACGTGGCGGAATGGCAGACGCTGCGGTCTTAAACACCGCTGGGGCAACCCGTGCGGGTTCGAATCCCGCCGTCCGCACCTCGTGAAGCGTGGAACCATAGCCCGAAAACAGTCGCCTGCCGACTCTGTGGCTTCCCGCTGGTTCCCTCCAGGTCGTTACCCCTGGTCAAGCTAGGCAACGATCCACAGTGTTGCTGTAGCTGAGGCGGGTATACTCCGTTCCCCAGGTCATCAACTGATCTCGGTAGCCTGCAGGACCCTGGCACTCCTACCGGGGTAGCGTCCGGCAAGCGGTACGTAGGGCACGTCGCGGTAACCGAAGGCGGCTGGA
>JAUJMG010000240.1 GCA_030446955.1 Thermomicrobiales bacterium | reverse complement strand
CAGGACCTGCGACCGGGAGGCCCCGTCCTGACCGGTTACCCCGGTGCAGAGCGCGCGCGGCACCTGGCCTCTCACAGAAGACTTCCAGGTCGGGGAAGGGAAAGATCAGCTTGCCCCCACGCGCCATGAACTCCTGCTCGCGCTGGAGAATGCCCTCCTTGAAGTGCCAGGGCAGGACCAGGAAGTAATCCGGGTTCATCGCGCGCGCCTCCGCCTCCGAAATGATCGGGATGCGTGTGCCCGGCGTGTAGCTCCCGAACTTGTCCGGATTCACCTCAGCAATTGCGGCGACCTCATCGGCCGTGATGCCGCAGAACTGCAGAGTGACATTGCCCTTGGTGGAGGCGCCGTAGCCCAGCACCTTCTTCCCGTCGGCTTTCAGCGCCTGCAGCAAACGCTTGAGGTCCGCCCGATGTCGGAAGACGCGTTCTTCGAACTCTCGATAGGGCTTGGGAGTGTTGAGGCCCATTCGCTCTTCCTGGCCGAGCAGCCAGTCGATCACGGCGCTGTTCGGACGTACGGGAGACGCGGCCTTGGCGGCCGTGACGGCGAAGCTGCCGCCATTGACGGAGTTCATCTGCACGTCGACCAGCTTCATGCCGGCCGCGTCGAGGATTTTTTTCACCACGCCCATCGAATAGTACTCAAGATGCTCGTGACAGATCGTGTCGTAGGACACGGTCCGCAGCATCGCCGGCATGTAGCTCTGCTCAAAATGCCAAAAACCGTCGGGCGCCAGAACGCTTTCGATGTCTCGCGCAAAGGCGATGGGATCGTCCAGATCGTAGAACATCGCTATCGAAGTTACGATCTTGGCCGGTCGACTCTCGAGCTTTCGATAGGTCTCGGCGGAGAAGAAGTCCGGCGCCAGGGCAATGTCGTCCGGGTAGTATTCACGGAACTTCTCGCCGGTCGGATCGATGCCGATCCGACGTAGCCCCTGCGTCTCATAGGCTTTCAGCGAGGTGGCGTCGTTGGACCCGATGTCGAGCACGACATCGCCCGGCTGCAGTCCCGCCAGCTTCTCCAGATTACGGATCTTCTGAGTCAGGTGGCGGACCATCGACTGGTTCAGGCCTGACCGGTAGCCATAGTTCTCGCCATACATGTCAGTCGGCTCGAACCGGTGCGCGAGCTGGAGCAGCCCACTGTCCGGGCACCAAACCAGTTCGAGCGGGCCCTCCGCCACTGGCTCGTGCACCGACTTCGGGAAGATGCCGGTCAGCTCCTGCTGTCCAAGTTCCAGCACAGACACAAGGTTCTTGCTGCCACTCACCCGGCAGGTCTCGACTCTTTGATAGGAACCTCGCATGCGGCCTCGGTTTCGGGAGGAGGGGTGGGTGATGACGGCTTTCGGCAACGTGCCCTGGAGGCAAGCAGCCTAACGCGCCCAAATGGAAGCTTGCGACCCTATACACCTCTGGCCCGGCGGCTTGTCGAGCGCAAGCCAGGCGGGGTCTGAATGATTGCGGGATATGTGGACGGCTCAGGGCGAGGGCGATTTGGTTTGTTTCGGATGCGCACATCGACCCTGCAAGGACAATAGAAGGCTCGCCAGCAGTCGTGATCATGGCTACCGGGAGTAGCGTGGGCTTCGCGTCCCACCCGCTGATCGGCGCGGGCGCGACCGTTAACGGCCCTTTGCAGCACAGGCGTATATGTGGGCAGCGGCCGCTGCGAAACCGCCGCCCAAGCAGGAGAGCTCACCACCTTGACCGCTTCGACCCGCCACTCGCAATATGGTCAGGACGTGCTCATTGGGGACGTTCTGTTCAGGGGCAGGACAGGCGTCTTCGTCGACGTGGGCGCCCGCTGCGGCGTGGTGATCTCCAACACCTACCATCTGGAGGCGCTCGGTTGGGATGGATTGGCGATTGAGCCTCATCCGGAGCTCTACCTGTCGCTCAGTAACAATCGACGCTGCAGGAGCGTCAACGTGGCCGCGTCCGATGTCGCCGGCTCCCTTGAGTTCGTTCGGTTTCTGGAGGAGCCGCTCGGCAATTCGGGGCTGCTCTCCAGCTTCCGCGACCCCGACCGGCTTTCGGCGGTCCGTCACGAAATAATTCAGGTGCCGAGCCGGCCTCTGTCCGAACTTCTGATCACCTGCCCGCTCGTTCATTACCTCGACATCGACGTTGAGGGCCATGAACTCCAAGTACTCCACGGCCTTGACTTCAACCGGATTGAAATCCGTGTCATCGGAGTCGAGGTGGCTGAAGGTCAGGCAGCGAGCACCATGGACGAGTTTTTGGCGCGCCAAGGGTTCAGGCCCTTCGCACAGCTGTTTTCGGATCGATTTTACTCTTTTGGAGATGAACCACCTTCAGCCGAGAGGTTCAGTCGACTCCCTTGAGCTCGGGCTGTTCGAGGTCAGCATGCTGCTGCACAAGCCGCTGACGTAGGCCTTCAGCGCGGCGGAGCAGGGCCAACACCGCGTGTCCCGGCGTCGTCCGACGTCTTTGGAAGTGGCCCCCGTGCCGCAGAGTTGACGTGAGGAGGAGCTGTGTTCACCGGGCCCTTACCCCGACCCTCTTCACATTGTCCCTTGGCCCCGGAGGATTTTCGGCTATCCGAGGCTGCTCGCCCCGTCCTTGATGAATGAGAACGCCGCCCGATGTCCATTGCGGATCACAACCCCGCTTCAGACTCGATCGAGGGGTATCTCGACCAGTTCACCGAAACTGGAGAGTTGCGGGGTTGGGCGCGCGACCGCGCCCATGACGACCGCCGAGTTTTGGTGGACGTCTACATCGGGGCTGCACGGTTGTTCCAAACCACGGCCGATCTGTTCCGGGCTGACGTGAAGGGCGCAGGCATCGGCGACGGGTGCTACGGGTTCAGTATCAACGTGCCTGAACCGGTGATCGAGTTGGCCCGCGAGGAGGGCCAGACATTGCGGGTGGTCGCCTCCGGCCGCGAACTTGGAAGCGTTCGCTTGAGCCGGACGGTCGAAGAGCTGCTTCCAAATGCGAAAACGCTGTTGCTGGCTCCTTTGCAATCGGCATCCCTGCGCGCCGCCTATAGCAAGAAACAGGAAGGCCTAGAGGGCCAGGCCCGTGCGCCTGGGCCCATCTCCTCGGGCGCGCTAGTGAGGCTGTTCGCAGCGCCCAATCAGGGAAATGCATCCTCACCACTGTCACCGTACCTTGAGTTCATCCGCTCCCGGTTGCGGGTCGATACGCAATTCGAGCCGCAGCAATACCGCTCGGATATCGATGACTACTACCGATGGTACCTGGACCACTACAGCGTAATGCGCAAACCGCTCCGGGTGCCCTTCAGCGCAGCGGAGATTGCGTACCTGAACGAGCCGGTAGTCATCGCAAATTCTCGCTTTCCAATCTCACGGATCACGCTGTCGTATGCGCTTGATACTGAACGCACACGCAGTCTGCTCGTGCCAAACGACGAGGCGGCTTACCGGAAGCTTTTGTATTGGTGGTGCACCGAGCTTTCAAACCACCTGAACGTCGAGGATTGCTTAGTTCCCAACTACTACTCTGACTATCTCTCAAGCGTTTCACCTACTCGCCGTTATGACGAGTTTCCATTCTCTGTGTTCTTGGATGAATATCACGGCCAAGAATCCCGCCTCTCCTCGCTGAAGCCTGCGCTTTCGACCCAGGATAGGGCGACAGTCTACATGCTTGTTCTGCTTGAAAACCTCGGCATGCCCGGGGTTGTTCGGTACCTTCCCACTAAGGGATTGCAATCGCTGGCTAAGAGGTTCGACCGCTTTTCCGTGAAGGTGGCTGACTCCCCGGGTGGTGTTCGAGCTCTGAATTATGACCAGCTGGTAAGCTTGTACCGAGATGCGGGGTTCGATCTAGCCTCGCGCACTTTCCTGACCCGCGACGGTGCGGGCAACCGTTCAGAGTCGCTTCGCTTCAAACGTCCTGAGGCCCCTAAATCAATCGACCTTCAGATCATAGGCCCTTTTGGAAAAGCGTCAGGCCTCGGGCAGGCGTGCCGCCTCTCCGCGGAGGCGGTCAAGCGCACGGGACTGAGCTTCAACTTCGTTGATTTTGATCTGGAGGACCCGGCGCCCGAGTTCAAAGGGGAGAGCACTGGAGCTCCATCTAAGAGCAAGATCAACCTTATCCATCTGAATGCCGAGTCGATCCCTTTGGCGTACGCGTACGCGCCGGATGTGTTCACCGGCGCCTATAATATAGGCTACTTCTTCTGGGAGCTGAGCAGCCCAGCCCTGCCGCATCACCTCGCCCTCGATATGCTGGACGAGGTGTGGGTCTCAACGGAATACGGATTGGAAGTCTACGCGTCAGCAACCGAGAAGCCCGTCGTGAACGTGGGGATGACCTACCAGGAGGTGCCGTCCATCAAAAGAGGTGACGCGCGCGAAACCCTGCTCCAGTACACCGGCTTCGCAGATGACGACTTCGTGCTTTTTAGCACCTTCGACTCGTTCAGTTTCGTCCAGCGTAAAAACCCTCTTGGCCTAATCAAGGCCTTCAGGGCGGCTTTCCCGGACGACCCCAGGGTGAAGCTGCTCCTGAAAACGCACAATCGAGATTACGTCAGCCAGCCAAAGCAGCAGAAGATATGGAGGGCTATCATGGATGCCGTCCAGGCTGACAGCCGCATCGTGCTGATGAATGAGACGTTGAGCTATGCAGAGTTGCTTCGACTGAAAAAGGGCGCCGACTGCTACGTCTCGCTTCACCGCTCGGAAGGGTGGGGCTTTGGCCTTATCGAAGCCATGATGCTGGAGGTGCCGTTGGTTTGCACTGGCTATTCCGGTAACATGGAGTTCTGCTCTGCGGAAACGGCATTCCTCGTCGACTATGACCTCGTTTCACCGCGTGCAGACGATTACATCTTCGTCGGGGAAGGGCAGGTCTGGGCGGATCCTAAACTCGACAGCGCCGTCGAACAGCTCCGGAGGGTCCGCGCACAGCCGGATGAGGCGGCTCGACGCAGCGCCGCCGCCCTGGCCTACGTTCAGACGACGTTCGCGCCAGACGTGATCTCGAAGCGCTACGGTGATCGTATCGGAACGATCTTGGCCCGCCTTTCCGATGAGCGGCAATGACTGGGAGGCCTACTCTAAAGCCTCACTAAGCCGCCCGATAGCGGCGTCGTCCAACGACGCAGATGGCAGGCGCGGAGAGTGTCAGCGCCAGTTAGGGTGCGCAACCCCGGCCTTTCGGGAGCAGGACAACAGCCCCGCGACATCACCGCTTGCGCCTGCTAAGGCGGCCGCCCCAACGGTTCACGCGAGGAAGTCAAGCCGTGGACGCTAAACTGAAACCCCGCGTCGTCCCAGTCATCATGTCGGGAGGCGCAGGCACTCGGCTATGGCCGCTCTCGACCGAGGCCGCCCCGAAGCAATTCCATGCGCTGGCTTCCAAGCTCTCCATGATCCAGGAGACCGCCTTGCGCGTGCTCCCCAACGAGTCCGTATCCTTCCTGCCCCCGATCGTTATCTGCGCCGAAGCCCATGGGGAACTCGCCGCCACCCAGTTGCACGCGTCGGGCGTGGAGCCGTGGGCGGTGGTCCTGGAGCCTTACGCCCGCAACACGGCTGCTGTGGCGGCTGTAGCCGCGCGCCTGTCGCAGGAGCTCAATCCGCAGGCCCTCACGCTGCTGCTGCCGGCCGACCACGTGATTTCCGACTCAGCCGCCTTTAGCGGCGCAGTAGCGGCCGCCAGCGCGGCGGCGGTGGAGCGCATCGTTACCTTTGGTGTCACGCCTGCGTCACCGGAGACCGGCTACGGCTACATCCGGCTCGGCCCCGAAATGGACGACGCTGTGTTCGAGGTGAGCGCCTTCACCGAGAAGCCCGCCCGCGACACCGCCGCGGAATATGTGGCCTCGGGCGAGTACCTGTGGAACTCGGGGATCTTTCTGTTCACGCCCGCCGTGATGCTGCGCGAGATTCACGCCTTCCGCCCCGACGTGCACCGCCACGCCCTGGCTGCGCTCGACAGCGGTGGGCGCGACGGACTCTTCATCCGGCTTGACCCTCAGGAGTTCGCCGCTTGCCCGGCGGACTCGATCGACTTCGCCGTCATGGAGCAGACACAGGCGGCTGCCGTGTCGCCTTTCGACGGCGGCTGGGCGGATCTTGGCTCTTGGAGCGAACTCTGGCGCTTGGGGGCGGCGAGCGAGGCGGACAACGTCGTCAAGGGCGAGGTTGTTCTGGTCGACAGCTCGGGTTGTCTGGTGTTCGCCGAAGATCGGCCGGTCGCGGCGATGGAGCTTCGCGATCTCATCGTGGTCTCGTCCAAAGCGGGCGTGATCGTCCTGCCTCGCCATCGGGCCCAGGATGTTAAGACCATGGTCGAGCAGTTGAAGGCCCGATCCGCCCTCGCCTCACCGGAAGGGTGCTGAAGCCGCACCGAGTTGAGCTGGTCCGCTCAGCCCTCCATCCTCCCCGGTCCGATCCCCTCGCCGCGGCCGCTCACCAAGCGTGCTGGCGATTGCTGGGGTCG
>JAUJMG010000239.1 GCA_030446955.1 Thermomicrobiales bacterium | reverse complement strand
GCCTCGAGAAGCCACCGACGACCGGGTACACCGTGCCGTTCACGCCCTCGTCAATGATTCCGACCACGACGTTCTGGCCGCGGAAACCGTCGCGCCAGATCGTGTCGACGCCCAGGAGTCGTCTGATCGTCCTGATGGTGGCCGCGGGACGAAACGGACGGCAGTCGACGGCCGCCTGAGAGTTGGCCAGATCGAAGACGGAGAAGTCGTCGTCTGAAGGCGGGGCATCGGCGTAGAGCGTGAGTCTGGAGTCGGGCCACACGGTGACGCCCGGCCGCGCGCGCAACTCGTCGAGCGACCGGCGCTCCACCTCGGCCGAGACGACCGTCGTGGTCGACGCCATGTCCGGAGTCGTCTCAGGTGAAGCGAACGCCGCGAGCGCGGCGAACGTGTCCGCCGGAGCCGTCCCCGGCAGGGAGAACATCGGCACGGGTGGCAAAGATCCGTCGACATCAACGTCGAGACCCGCCAATGGCTCGAGCATCGACTCCGCTTGGTCAACAGCTTCCGTCCGCGAGTCGAGGGCAGCGGAGAAGGCTCCGAAAGCGGCTGGCTGCGATGTTTCCAGTTCGATAAGGACACGTTCCTTGGCCATTCCGCAACCTCCCGCTCCGAACGCCGCCGTGCGAAGCCCGCCGTGCGAAGCCCGCCGTGCGAAGCCCGCCGTGCGAAGCCGGCCGTATGGCGATGGTAGCAAATGACGCCTCATGACGACAGACCCTAACGATCGCAGCGCTGGGTGGCTGCTGTTCACAGCCAACGGTCTCGCCTCTCACCGGGCCGTGAGGCAAAATCTGCTCAGTGTCAAGCCCTTGTCACCTCAGCATCGTGCACTGCCCACGCCAGCGAGACCGGATTCGCATCTGATCCTAGGATCGGTGACATCGGGCAAGGCGAACCGCTAGCGGGGCTATCGGACCGGTTGTCGAAGTCGTCGCCGTCAGGTCCGGCGGTGTCACAAAGGGATACCCTTTCGATAAATCAGCGCGCCAACGGCAGATGTCGGACAGCAAGAGCCGAAATTCCGTCCTGCAACGCGGTCCCGCTTGCCGGACAGAGAATCGCCCTGGTGCGTCGGGCCAAGTCGTCTCCGAGCAGATCCGCTCGCAGTCATCGCCGACCAACCCCGTTCGCCGGCCGTCATTCCGGCCAGGTTGGCGGCGCCGTCGATCGGCGCGGCGGGCACCACCTTCAGTGTCCGAGACCGTGGCCGGCTGGTGGCAGTGGCGGCGCTGAAGCGCATCAATGCCGGTCACGCCGAGCTCAAGTAAATGCACACCCGTGAAGCTGACCTGGGCCTGGGGTTGGACGCGCTCTGGTGCGGAGTTTGGAGTAGGGAAGCACGGCTGGGATGCACTGGCGGCGTCGGTGTTGCTCCCGATCCTCGCATCTTTGGTCGATGTGATGTAGGATCGCCGAATGGCGGACACTCGCCGTCTAGCAGCGGGCATCTTGGCGTTGGTGGCCGGCGGCGTCTTCGTTGCGATTTATATCGGGTACTCGCTCGAGACTCTCGGCGCTACCGTCCAAGAACCCGCGACGATTGATAGCGGATTTGCGCTCGTGGCAGTCGCCATAACTGGGATTGTGACAGCTGCGCTCGCCGCCTGGTTCGGCCTCACGTTTCCGAATCGACGCACGCTTGGCGCTGGAATCGCTGAACTGGGCGACCGGTTGGTTCCCGGCGACGAGACCATCAAGACAGCCGTCGGATGGCTTTTCTTCGTGGCGTACTTTGGGGTTGCGCTCTTCGCCGGCTACGCCTGGTGGCGGCAGGGGTCGGACCTTACGCCTCAGGTGCTCAAGGATTTGGTCGCGTTCGCGGCGGGGGCGGCGACGGTTATCGTCGCCAAGGTGTTCACTTAACGTCCACTGTCCACGGTCGGCCGCGGGCGCCCCGAAAAGCACCGAGGGGCATCGGCCCGACACGGGCCGAAGTCGGGCGGCCGCAAACGCGAGCTGGTCCGTCACCTGGTCGACGAGACGTCGCCGGCCGCGGCCCCGAGGATCGTCGAATGGGATCATACGGACGACGACGGCCAGGCACTGGAGCCAGGCCGTTTCATCATGCCGCGACAGTGGACGGCCAGTCGGAGAGCCGCATCGTGCGGATCGCCCCCGAGCCTCGCTGAGGAGTCCCTCGCGTGGTGGACCGTCAGCCTTGGCGGACGGCGTAGAAGGAGGCCACGAAGCCGGCGACAGCCGCACCGCCGGATGGGGCAGCGTCCGGACGACAGAACCAACGATGGACTCTCGCTGGAGGTCGGTACTGCTGTTGGGCCACGTCGGGACGAGCCACCCAATGTAGTCGTAGGCCCAATCCTCGCCGCCCACCTGGCCTGTCCCCTGGAACCGTACCTGCATGGGGTACCCGTACGACCGCGAGCCGTGTAGCGTCAGCGACCAACCGGGGCCACCGATCGTGCCTTTCAGCAGGTGGTCGGGGCTGTCGTCGATGACGAGCGTGCCCCGGCCGAAGGCCAGCTGCTCGAACTCTGTTGCCAGGTTCGGCTCGTTGAGCACGCTGCGATAGGTCCAGGTACCCGCGAACGGATTCTCGGTCACGTCTACACCCTTCCTTGTTCTGCTAGGCCTCACTGAGGGCAGGGCGAGCCGCGAGCAGGAGTAGGGCGCCGACCGCCAGGGTCAGGTAGACCGCGGCCGGACGGCGGCGGCGGGCCGCGCCGATCGCGTCCGGGCCGGGGGCCCACTCCGAGAAATTGGCGGCGAGCACCGTTCCCATCACGATCGGGTTCGGGGCCGCGACCATCGCCAGCATCGACGCCCAACAGGTGGTCACGCAGCCCAGGGCCTGCTGGGTACCGACCACCGTGCTCCCCACTTCCGCCCGCCAGCCGGTAGGGGGCGTCGTCCGGAGCCGGCCACACCGCTCGACGCGCCGTCGACGGGGAGCGGAAACCTGCCACGCGGCGGCCACCGTCAGGACGAGAGCGAGAAGGAGCAGGGCGTCGATGACCCTGGACACCAGTCGGACCGCGACGGCGGCGGCGATGCCGTAGGCAAACCAGACGGCACCGAACCCGAGGACGTGCTCGCCAACGGACCGGGCCCACCGGCTGCGGAGGGAGCGCTGAGCGACGCTCCGCGCTGACGCTCCGGCGAGGGGCAGCATCATGGCGGCCATCATCGCCGCGTCCTCAGCTGGTCCGTGTAGCCAGCTCTCCTGGAGTGAAGCGCCTACATGGCCGTGTACGAGCAGGAAGGCGACGAGGACGAAAGCCAGCGTGGAGATCGCGATCTCCGGCTCCTGCCGGAGTCGGCGCCGGGCCAAACGGCGCTTCGTCCGGGTTCCGACAACGGCCGGAGGCACGACCTACTCGGCGGTGGTGTACAGCGCCGCCCGGTCGTAGAAGGGCTCGCCTTCCGCATCTTCGTATACCGGTTCGAAGGTGACCTCCAGCGCCCCAGCAGGCCCGAGCAACTCGTCACTGAGATGGCTGATGTCCATGGTAAGCGTTTGGCGCCCGCCCTCGGCCGTGAGGCCGGCGAGACCGAACGGCGCGATCGTGCCTGCCAGGTGCCGCTCGCCCTCACCGCCCGCTTGGACGTACACATTCCACATCGACGAGGCGTCGCCCGCCTCGATCCCCACGTTCTCGAGCCGCAAGAAGAGCGGAAGCGGGCCAATGTCTTCGGCGCCGCGGGGGCCCTGATCAGCAAGGACGGAGCGGCGCCGCTCGAGTGCCTCGGAAGCTACGCCGATCTCGGCCCGGTCCCTGACCGTGCCGCCGCGCGAGGTTGCGCCCAGGAGCTCGAGGTCCTCGTCCTTTCGGCGAGGGGCCATCTCGGCGAGCATACCCGTGCGGTCCCTCTCCGATGGGCGCGCCATGACCCTGCGTTCCCTGGCGGAGGGCGGAGGCGTCAGTTCGTCGTAGGAGTATCCGGCAGCGGCCACCGTCTGCACGTCGCGAACGAAGAGCGTTCGGCGGCCGCTCGAGGCCTCGGGATCGGGGAAGCTGAACGAGGATCCCAGCCAGCTCTCCTTGTCCGGGTTACGGCGCTTCTCGAGCGTGAGCCAAACCTCCCAGAAGCGGTCGATGGCGCAGTGGTGGATGTAGAACAAAGGATCGAGCGGAGATTGGAAGCTCGCCATGTCGCCGCTGACCAGCCCGTGCACCAGGTTGTGGGGATTGAGCTCCACGGAGCCAAGTTCCCGGCCGCGGTGGACGGGCCTCTCCCGCTCTCCACCCCCGAAGGCCACGAAGCTCCCGCTGTCCTGCCATGTCGGGGCCGCCAACTCGCGGGGACGGAAGGCCCGGCCCGGTTGGAACAGGGGACTGGACTCGTCCAGGAACGCGTCCGGGATCGTGACGTTGCTGGCGTCCGGGTAGTCCCAGTACGGCAGCGCCCACTCCGGTTCTCCGGTAGAGACTTGGACGATCCGCTCGAACTGGAGCAACGACATCCGGTGCCATGGCAGGAAGAACCAGCTCCCGTGTTGGCAGCTGCTCCAGTCCACCGGCTCGCCGGGCCCGCGCTCTTCCCCGCGGGAGTTCCCGTGGATACGTGACTGATACACCCATCCAAGGGGATCCATAGGGTCGCGTTCGCTACGCTGCCTCATGACGCGGACGCCCTCGGCATAGATGGCGAGGTCGTCCGCAGCTGCCTCAGTGGACACGGCTTTTCGCTGCAACATTCAGATTCTCCTCATTGGGCGAATACCTCTGGCCAACGGTTCGACGTTGAGGGTCTTGGGAGAACAATCCCCGTGGCTGGCGGAGCCGAGCAAGGGCAGCGGAGGCGGACTTGCAGGTCACTACCCACTGCCTCCGGCATCGTGCACCCCGCCTTCGCCCGCCGCCCCATGTTCGGGGTCTTACTCCGCCCGTTCCTGGCCAAGCCTTGTCGCACGTCATCCATCCGTCAAGGGTCCGCCCCAGGAAAGTCGAGCGTCTTCTCGTAGCCGCCTCCTGCTCGCCTCGTCGAATGCGCGGGGTCCGCAGTTCGACCGGGCTGCGTTCCCTACGAACGCCGGGGCGCTACCAACGCGGAGCTCTCGCCACGGCTGCGGTGCCCCTTTACTCGCCGATCCGATGCAACTGCTCAGCGTGGCGTGAGAGGGCTCGGGTGACACAAAAGGATTTTCGCCTGGGTCTCCCGGTGTTCGGCCACGAGCACCTGTCCGACGGTCGCCCAGTTGAAAACGTTCGACGTTGTCCGCGCCGCGCTGGATTGACGTCCCACGGCAGTGGGGGCTTCGCCATCGACTAAGGTCGACCAGTGCGTCGCGCGTCGGCCGGTTGTTCCTGGAGGGTCTTGACCAGCACCCCGCTCAACGGAGGATGGTTGGGTAGGGAGCTGGCGAGCTAACCAGCCGTAGGAGTCGCCGGGCTCAAGGCCCTCGATTTCCCAGGGTTGCCATGTTCGGCTTCCATAGCGATCCCTTCTCGGCTCCCTCACATCGAACCGGACATGAGGTTCTCCCTCATCCGGCTCACCGACGTCCTTCACCGCCAGCGATTCGGCCTCGGGACCGAAACTGTTCCAGCGAGGCGGACCAGCCGAGCCGGGTCGGTGAACCGAACAACACCCTGCCGAGAGTCCCGACTGGGTCTTTTCAAGGGTTGGCGCAACACTGGGCCCCCGACCATGCCGGGGCCCTCAACGCTGCGCCTCCGGCCCGGCCTCTAACCACCTACTGCCCCCGGTGCCTCGCCGGGGGCGTGCGGACGTTGTCATCGTTGAGGCGGGTAAACAAGCGCCGTGCGCGAGGGGACGCGCGCCTCCGTCATGGGGGCAGCGCGGTGGCGTCGAGCTACGACCTTCGGCAGGGTGCGCAAGCGAGGAACGGTAGGCCCGTGAGCTGAGGGCCTATCCTTTCTATGACCCGGATCCTTACTTGGAGGTTTGATGGCGGCGAAGGTTCTTGTCGTTGCTGGCCAGTACCACCTCGGTGACAACGCAGGGCTATTCCAGGACGCGACCTTCGTCGGCTACACGCTGGCCTTGCCCCTCATCGTCGCGCTGGACAGAGAGGACGCGGATGGCGTCACCTTCCAGATCGAGACACATGACATCGAGACCTGGGATTCTGATAACTGGCTGGGACATCCGGTGCGACTTACGCGTGAAGGGGAAAACATCGAGGTTGGACGCCTCAAGGATCCGAATGACCAAAACGGTCGGCTGGAGGTCTTTCGATTGACGATCGCTAGAACCGAGATCGAACGCCTTCTCGGCGGTCCGTCGGGGTCGGTTGTGCTTACGGTCGAGGTGGAGAAGCAGGGCGCAAACCTTGGGCTTTCCGATGACTTCGTCCTGACCCGCATAGAAGTCACCGGTGCGACCGCCCGTGTCGGAGCTCAGGTATAGCTCCGCGAAGGCCGATGCATGGATGCCTGCTTGATGCCGCCGCCGAGCTCATGGCCGGGCCTGCTGGGGGACACCGTGCGCCGCCCGAGAACCGGCGCACCCGAGCGCCGGACCTGCACGGCTTCGCTCGAGCCGCTCAGCCGC
>JAUJMG010000029.1:18521-19929 GCA_030446955.1 Thermomicrobiales bacterium | reverse complement strand
CAGACCGTCGATCACCATGTTGCCGGGGCCCGTGTCGAACGCTCGGACCGTGTCCAAGCCTCCCCCAGCTGGGAGACAGGTGACGTTCCCGATGCCGCCGATGTTCTGGACAGCGCGGGTCCGGTCCGGGTGGCGCAGCACCACCCAGTCGAAGTAGGGCACCAGCGGTGCCGCCTGGCCGCCGGCGGCGATGTCGGCGGCACGGAAATCGGCCACCACCGGTACGCCCGTTCGCTCGGCAATCATCGACGGATCACCGATCTGAAGGGTCGAGAGCACCGAGAGTGGCAACGACGCCTCCGGCTCTGGCTGGTGCCAGACCGTCTGTCCATGGGAGCCGATGACGTGGACGACGGTCGTCGGTACGTCCGCCTGCCGGCAGACCTCCTGAGCCGCTTCAGCGAAGAGCTGTCCGAGGACGACGTTGAGCGAACAGAGGCGAGCGATCGCACGGGGGGCGTCGTCGGCGTAGAGCGCGAGCAGCTCCTCGCGAACGTCGGCAGGGTACGGGACGGAGACGAACTCGACGAGGTCGACCCGAGCGCCGGCCCCTGCCCCGGTGATCCTGACCAGTGCCGCGTCGATCCCATCAGCCGAGGTGCCGGAGATCAGACCGACGCACAGGCGGTCCTGCCCGGCATCGTCAGCTCGCTCCATGGTGTGCTCCCTTGCTACATGCGGCGGCAACCGCCGCGTGGAATGCGGGCCGGATGATCTCGATCTCCCGCCTCGCGACTGGGTGCAGCCGGTTCGTCAGGAGAACGATCACCAGCTCCCGGGCCGGGTCGATCCAGAGGGAGGTCCCCGTGAACCCGGTGTGGCCGTAGGCCCTAAGGCTCAGTGCCTTTCCTGGGTTGGACGCTCCGCGGTCATGAAGCGTCGCCGTCCGCCACCCCAATCCCCGGCCTGGTGCCTGTTCGCGCGTTGCCTCGTCAACCAGCGCCGCGTTCAGCGCCCGTTCATCCTCCCAGACGCCGTGCTGGAGCCAGAGCAGGCCATACCGCGCCAGATCCGATGCCGTTCCGAAGAGCCCCGCGTGGCCGGCGATCCCGCCCAATCCGTAGAAACTGTTGCCGTCATTCGTTTCGCCCCAGATCACGTCGCGGCGCCAACGCGGGAACGATCCAGCTCGCTCCCCGCACATGCCGATCTCGGTGACGTTGCCCCGCTCGGTCGCCGCGATCCGTGCTCTTATGGAGGCAGGCGGGGTGAACATCGTGGCGCGCAGCCCAAGCCGAGCGAAGAGCTCGGTTGACACAAACGGCGCGATGTCCTGTCCAGTGACCCGGCGGATCACCTCCCCGAGAAGGATGAAGCCGAGGTCACTGTAGACGACCTGGTCTCCTGGCCGGGCAACCGGCTGCGTTTCCGCGATCGCTGTCAGGTACTGTTCCGGCCCCACATCGTC
>JAUJMG010000029.1:0-18421 GCA_030446955.1 Thermomicrobiales bacterium | reverse complement strand
CAACCGGCTGCGTTTCCGCGATCGCTGTCAGGTACTGTTCCGGCCCCACATCGTCGAGGTAAAGGGGCAGCCAGGCCGGTAAACCAGCCGTGTGCGTCAGGAGGTGTCGAATCGTGGCTTCGCCCTTCCAGCCGGCGATGCCAAACTCCGGCAGGATCCTTCCGACCGGATCGTCCAAGGTCAGGGCCCCGCCTCCGACCAGCAGAAGCATGGCCGGGAGGGTTGCCACGACTTTGGTCAAGGACGCGAGGTCGAAGATTGTCTCCTCGACCATCGGGAGTCGCTCGGGTTCGCTTACGGCCCAGCCAGTGGCACGCTGAAAGACGACCCGGCCACGCCGCGCCACAGTCGCCACGGCGCCGCCGAACGCCCCCTGGCGCGCGCCCTCTGCAACAACGCTCCAGGCATCATCCAGGCGCTGGGCCTCGAAGCCTTGCTCGGTCGGTGTCCAGTGATCCACGGCGTGCGGCTCCAGCAGGTGCAGGTCCTCTCGTCGGTGCCCCCGCTGCCATGCTACCACCGCATCTCTCCTTGGCCTTCAGGGCAGCTGCATAGGGGCCTAACGGAGCCTGACTCAGGAGAAGGCGTGCTCTTGCCCGCTGGCGGGCGAGTTGACCGCACGATCCAGGTCTTCTGTTGCGATCGCGGTAAGCAGCGATCCCCTCATCCCGCCGTTGCTACAATCGCCGCGTCTACCAAACGTCGACTCCGCGATGCATTCATCCATGGCGATGGTAGGTTGCGTCCACGGCGCTCGGCTTGGGAAGGGTGACGGGTGAGCCAGAATCTGGAGAGCCTCGTCGGCCAAAGCCTCATGCTGACCTTTGCCGGTTCGACGGTGACGCCGGAGTTGCTTGATGCGCTGGCCGTGACCCGTGCCGCCGGGGTGGTCCTCTTCGCCGACAACATTCAGACCCCTGCGGGCGTCCATGACCTGATTCGCACGCTCCAGGTGGAGGTGGCCGCGCTCGGACTGCCGCCGCTGCTCGTCGCCGTTGACCAGGAAGGGGGCATCGTCAGTCGCCTCCCCGAGCCGTTCATGACGGTGCCGAGCCAAATGGCGCAAGCGGCGACAGGGGACAGTGCTGCCGCTCATAGATGCGCCATGATCACCGCCCGGCAGCTGCGGGCGGTCGGGATCAACCTGAACTTTGCGCCCGTCCTCGACGTCAACTGCAACCCGGCGAACCCGGTGATCGGCACGCGCTCCTTCTCCGAGGATACGGACGTCGTGACGCGATTCGGCTTGGCCGCCCTCCGGGGTTACCAGGAGGCAGGCGTGATCGCGACGGTCAAGCACTTCCCCGGCCACGGCGATACCGAGATCGACTCGCACCTCGGGCTGCCGGTGGTGCGTCACGACATCGCACGCCTCAAGAAGGTGGAACTTGCGCCGTTCGCCGCCGCAGTGCAGGCGGGCGTACCAGCCGTGATGAGCGCGCACGTTGTTCTTGAGGCCCTCGATGAGCTTCCTGCAACCCTCTCTGCCGAGGTCCTTACCGGCCTCCTGCGGCGCGACCTTGGCTTCGACGGGGTCGTGTTCACCGACGACCTGACCATGCGCGCGATCACGGACCGCTATGGTCTCGCGGAGGCCGCGATCCGGGCGAAGGCAGCCGGCGCCGACGTTCTAGTGCTCGCCGTCCGGTCGCTGGACGATCAGGTCTCCGTCGCGCGGTCGCTGCTCGATGCCGTCGCGTCGGGCGCACTCCCTGCCGACATCTTCGAAGCGACGGCTGATCGGCTTGACCGGCTGCGGACCGCCTATGGGATCTCGACCGCTGTCTCGCCCTTCGTCGGGCTAGAGCCGACGCTAGCGGAGGACGTGCTGGCGATCGCGCGGCGAAGCATCACGGTCGTTCAGGGGCAGGAGAGGCTGCCGCTGCCTGCCGGCACCCGGCTCGCGCTCATCGATTGTCTGCTGCCGCGCTGGTCACGGGTCGAGGAGGCGGTCGAGCGGGCGGCGCTCCTGCGAGAGCTGGTCGAGCAGGCATTTCCCGCCGCCACCAGTATCGCCGTTGACCCGGAGCCGACGGCAGATGCCCTAGCACGGGCACAACACCTCGCCGGAGCGGCCGACACGGTGCTGCTGGTAACCCGGGACGCGCAGCGGGTCGCGCACCAGGTACAACTCGCGCGTGAGCTTGCCGCCAGCGGGACACCGCTGATCCACGCGGCAGTCCGTGGCCCCTACGATGGGGAAACGATCCGTGGGGCAGCGGCGACTCTCGTCACCTACGGCGACCCGCCGGTCTCCCTCCGGGCGCTGGTTGATATACTTGCCGGACGCGCCAAGCCGGAAGGCACGCTGCCGGTGCGCCTCGAGGTACCTCCCCCGCTGAGTCTTGCCGATGAACGGGTGGCGGACCGCGGGCAGGCGACTTGAGCGATCCGCCGGCGAGCGGCGCTCTGCCGTGGCGCGATGATGGGGCCGCTGGTGTCCCTAGTCTTCGACGAGGAGGAGAGTAGATGCGATTCACCCGCCGACGCGCCGTCCAAATGCTCGCCGCCGCACCGGTCGCCGGTCTCGCGGTGCGAGGCGGCGGTGCCGTGGCATTCCAGGACGCCAGTCCCGCGGCAAGCCCTGCTGCGAGTCCCGTCGCCAGCCCGATGGCGGGCCCCGTCGCGCTGAACTACACAGGCTCCCTCAACTGGTACCAGTTCGGCTACACCCCCGGCGGCGGGACCGTGGCCTCGCGGCTGGCCGATGAGGCAGTCGCCGCATTCCAGCAGATGTACCCTGGGGTCACCGTCAACATCGTCGGCGTTCCGTTCGAGGGCGGTCAGCAGACGCTTGACACGGCGCTCGCCGCTGGCGGGAACGATGCACCGGATGTGTTCCGGATCGCGTCTGACCGTCTGATCAAGTATGTCGACGAGGGTCTCGCTGCCGCCATCGACCCGTATATGTCGGAGGCGGATCGGGCCGACATCTACCCCAACGTCCTGGCGGGTGTCGAGGTCGATGGCCAGCACTACGCCTGGCCGCTCTGGGTTCCACCGGTCGGCGTCTATCTCAACCCAGAGATCTTTGCGGAGAAGGGTGTCGCGCTGCCCGGTGATGACTGGACCTACGACCAGTTCCGACAAGTGGCCCAGCAACTCACTTTCCAGCGGGCCGATGGGACCCAGGTCTTCGGCTTCGCCTCGGCGATCCAGCCCGACATCATCAACGTCTGGGCGTTTCCCTATGCCGATGGCGGCCGGGTGCTGAGCGAGGATGGCAACCAGTACACCTTTGATAGCCCCGAGGCCGTGAGCGGCCTGCAGAAGCTGACCGACCTGGCGCTGACCGATAAGGTGACTCCGCCTGAATTCGGGAACCAGATGCTGGCCGACATCGTTGCCGCCTTCAAGGATCAGAAATCGCTCGCGATGTACCTGGGCGCCTCGGGTGACATCGGCACCTACGTCGCCGAGGACGTTCCGTTTGAGGTCCGGCCGATGCCGATCGGCGCAACCGGCGAGCACGTCACCGTCGGCGGTCTCGGCACCTTCGCGGTCCGGCAGCAGGAGGACGCCGACCGGCTGGCGGCGGCGATGGCCTTTGGCCGCTTCCTGACCTCGCCGGAGGTTGCCGCCGCGGTCCCTGGGTACTTCCTGGCGCCGCCGGCTCGCAGGTCGATCCCGATCGCGGAAGATAACCCCGCGATGCAGAAGTTTGGCGAGATGGTCGCCTACACCCAGCTCATGCCGCAGACTCCCGTCTGGGGCCAGGTGTCGTCCGCCGTCAATGCCCAGATTCAGGGGGCCGTCACCGGTGCGGTCTCGCCCCAGGAAGCACTCGAGCTGGCCGGACAGGAGATTGAGCCGCTGCTCGGAGGGTAGAGCGGCAATCAGCGGCCGGTTATCGGCTGTTGGCGATGTTGGCAGGGGAGGGTCGCTTCCCCGATTAACGATGACGGCGGGCCCTCGGTGCAAACGACGGCCCGCCGTCCGTCACTGGCCGGCAGCCAACCGCCAGCGAGGAGCGATTGATGGCGCGGGCTCTCCCGCTGGAGCAAATCACCGCAACACGACCGTCCGGTCGGCGCACCCGCTGGCGGGAGTACCGCACCGGCTACCTCTTCGTGCTGCCCAGCCTCGCCATGTTCGTCATCTTTCTCTTCGGTCCGGTCATCTGGTCGCTCCTGCTCGCCTTCCAGGACGCCTCCCTGACCCGCCGCGAGTGGAACGGCCTGGACAACTTCCGAACCCTGATCGGTGACCGGGTCTTTCGGAAGTCCCTGGTCAACACGGCGATCTACACTGCCGTCACCGTCCCAGTCCACATGCTGGTGGCGCTCATCCTGGCGGGGATGATGAAGCCGCTGGCCGCGCGATGGCAGACCTTCTTCCGGGCCGCCTACTACCTGCCGGCTGTCACCTCCGTCGTGATCCTGGCGACGGTCTGGCGCTGGATGTTCAACCCCCGCTTCGGTGCGATCAATCAGTTGCTCGATCTGGGTCCCGTCGCCTGGCTGTCACGACCCAACCTGGCGCTCTGGGCGGTGATCCTCTCGGCGGTGTTGACGATTCCGGCCGCCGGGGTCGTGATGTACTCAGCGGCGATGGGCTCGATCCCGGAGGATCTCTATGAGGCGGCCAGCCTGGAGGGCGCCGGTGCAGTCCGCCAGTGGTGGGACATCACGATCCCGCTGCTGAAGCCGACCTCCCTCTACCTAATCGTGATGTACACGATCTGGGCCTTCGAGGTCTTCGAGCGGGTCTACATCATGACGGGCGGCGGTCCGGCCTACGCGACGACGACGATCGTCCAGCTCATCTTTGACACGGGCTTCCGGGACTGGGACTACGGCATCGCCTCGGCCCAGGCGATCGTCCTCTTCGTGCTTGTCGCGATGGTCTCGGCGGTCCAGTTCCGACTCTTCCGGTCGGAGGTGGAGTATTGAGCCGCCGGTCAATGGCCGGGAGCACGCTATGCAGCTGACCCGTCGAACGCCCCACGATGTGAGTCGCACATTTGGGAAACTGCTCGTCGTCGCGATCCTGATCGTGACCACGGCGGTGTCACTCTTTCCGCTCTTCTGGATGCTCAGCACCGCGATCACCCCCGGTTCGGCGACGATCAAGACGCCGCCGAGCCTGATTCCGCTGCCCACGGGGCTGCTGGAGGGCGGCACTGACCTTCCTTCGTGGATCCGGGAGCGGGCCTACGTTCCCACCTTGGAGAACTTCCGGGAGCTGAGCAAGCAGACCCAGGGCAATATCTGGCGCTGGTTGGGCAACAGCGCGATCGTGGCGATCTCGATCACCGTCTTCCACGTCCTGTTCGACAGCATGGCCGGCTACGCGTTCGCCCGTAAGACCTTCCCGGGCCGCAACCTGATCTTCGGGCTGCTTCTCTCGACGCTGATGATTCCGGTCCAGGTCACGCTCGTGCCGAACTTCCTGCTCGTCAGCCGGCTCGGTCTCGCGGATAGCTATCTTGGGGTGATCCTGCCTGGTTTCGCCGACGTCTTCGGCATCTTTCTCATGAAGCAGTACATGCAGACATTGCCGCGGGAGATCGAGGACGCGGCGCGCGTCGACGGCGCGAACGAGTGGCAGGTCTTCTGGCGCATCGTGCTCCCGCTCGCCAAGCCGGCGGTGGCGACGTTGGCGATCTTCATGTTCATGCGCTCCTGGAACAACTTTCTCTGGCCGTTGATCGTGCTACGCACTGGCGCCAAATACACGCTGCCCGTTGGAGTAGCGACGCTGCAAGGGGAGTTCTCCACCAACTTCGGCCTGATCATGGCGGGTGCGGCGGTCGCGGCCGTGCCAATGATCGTCTTCTTCCTGCTCTTCCAGCGCTACTTCCTCGGCGGTATCCGCATCGGCGCCCTCAAGGGATGAGCGGGTCCGCCGATTTGATTTCCGTCCAGCGGGTCGGGACCACACCGCGCCATACGACCGCTGCGGGAGCAGCGACCCGCACCGGGCTGGATGTCTTCCTCGCCGAAGGTCATCCCGAGCTTACCGGGTGGCGTGTGGGGCTCATCACTAACCCCACGGGGGTCAACCGCCGCCTCCGCAGCACCATCGATCTGCTCCATGAGAGTGAGGCGGTCGATCTCGTCGCGCTCTTTGGCCCTGAGCACGGGGTGCGCGGCGCCGCTCAAGCCGGCGTGACCGTCCAGGCGGCGACCGACCCACGAACCCTATTGCCCGTCCACAGCCTCTACGGCGATGCCCTGCACCCAACGAGCGACATGCTGGAGGGCCTCGACGGGCTGATCTTCGACATCCAGGACGTGGGAGTCCGGTACGCCACCTACATCTCCACCATGGCGTATGCGCAATCCGTCGCAACAGCAGCAGGGCTGCCGTTCGTCGTCTTCGACCGGCCCAACCCCATCACCGGGGCCAGCGTCGAAGGGAACGTGCTGGACCCCGCCTTTGCCTCCTTCGTCGGGGTCCACCCGATCCCGATACGGCACGGAATGACGGCCGGCGAGCTCGCTCGCCTCTTTGCGGCCGAGCACGGGTGGCCGGAGCCAGTAGTGGTGGAGATGCGGGGCTGGCGCCGGACTCAGTGGTTCGACGAGACCGGGCTCCCCTGGGTGCAGCCGTCGCCCAACCTGCCCACGCTCGACTCGCTGGCACTCTATCCAGGAACCTGCCTGATTGAGGGCACCAACGTCTCCGAGGGACGCGGCACCACGCGCCCATTCGAAGTCGTGGGCGCCCCGTGGTTAGATCCATTCCTGCTGGCGGACGACCTTGAGCGACGCCAGTTGCCCGGGGTCGCGTTCCGAGCGACCTCCTTTACGCCGACCTTCTCCAAGCACGCCGGCCAGGTGTGTGGCGGCGTCCAGGCGCACATCATCGATCGGAGCGCGCTCCGGCCGGTGGCGTTAGGGATGCATCTCCTGCATGCGATCCGCGGACTCGACCCGGACGCGTTTGCCTGGACGGAGCGGCCGGACGGTGGCTCCTTCGTCGACCTGCTGCTCGGCAGCGACCGCCCGCGTCTCGCCCTCACCACCGGGGCCAACGTTGACGAGGTGATGGCGGATTGGGCTGAGCAAGCGGTCACGTTCGTGGATCGCCGTCGCCCGTTCCTCCTCTATGAGTAGGCCGCGTGGCGCCGCTTGAGCACCTGCATCAGCAGCCGAATTGGGTGGGAGTGTGCCGTCGCTTGGTGATGGCTTCTCGTCGGCATACCACTGTGTGACATAACTCGTTGAGGTGCCCCGTCCATCGATTGGGTCACCGGCCTCGTGCGCGTTGAGCGGATGCCGCTAGGAGAGATGTGCATGTCAGATGATTCGACACACGAACTCGGTCGGCTGGAGACCGAGGGGATCAATGCGGCCACCGCTGCTATCGACTGCCTCAGCCCGCTCGAGATCGTGCAGGCCATGAACGCGGAGGACGCGAAGGTGGCGGCAGCAGTCGAACGAGAGCTGCCCCGGATCGCGACCGCCATCGAGGAGATCGCCGCGCGGCTGCGGCGCGGCGGCCGTCTGATCTACGTCGGCGCGGGAACGTCGGGGCGCCTTGGGGTACTCGATGCATCGGAGTGCCCGCCGACCTTCGGCACGCCTCCGGAACTGGTGGTCGGCTGCATTGCCGGCGGGCCATCCGCCCTCACGAGCGCGGTCGAAGAGGTTGAGGATAGCGCTGATGTGGGGCGATCAGACGCGGCACGCCTCGCGATCACTGACGCCGACGCCGTGGTTGGGATCGCGGCCAGCGGACGCACTCCCTACGTGCTCGGCGCGATCGTCTATGCGGTCGCCCAGGGAGCGCTAACCATTGGCCTTGCCTGCAATGCGGGAACAGCGTTGGAGCGATCCGTGGCGATCATGATCGCGCCGGTCGTCGGGCCGGAGGTGATCGCTGGCTCCACACGTCTCAAGGCGGGCACGGCCCAAAAGATGGTGCTCAACATGCTCAGCACCGGCGCCATGATCCTTCTCGGCAAGACCTTCGGCAACCTGATGGTGGACTTGCGGGCGACCAACACCAAGCTACGCCGGCGGGCGACCGCCATTGTGCAGGCCGCAACCGGCCTCGACGAAACGGCTTCGGCCTCTTTGCTCCAAGCCTCAGACGGCGACGCCAAGATCGCGATCGTGGTCGCGCGGGCTGGAATCAGCATAGAGGCAGCGCGGACTCGCCTGGATGCTGCGAGTGGATCTGTGCGGGAGGCGCTCGGCGAAGCGGCACCCTGCCCGAGTTAGCTCTGCTCGGAGGGGACGACGGCCGCAAGAGCCATGTGGTAGTGGTCGACTGGTGCCGCCAAGAGCGCGGCAGGGGCACAGCGGGAGGCTCCAACGACACCGCGAGCAGGGGGAGGTCATAGTCGGGGTCAAGCTCGACTTCCCTGAGAACGGTACCCTTGCAGGCGTAGCGATACCCCTCTTCGAGGGAGACAAGGCTTTGGCCTCCCAGGGAAGATCGACGACACGCGAATTGGGCAGGAGAAGTCAACTGCCTCCCTTGTGTTCCCCGTGATCCCCGGCGTCCATGCCATTCCCCGAAGCAGGGCGACCGGCCCGTCGGGGTCACCACCTCGCAGGCGGTAGGGGAGGGAGCCTAGGTGTGTGTGTCGTGCCTGCTGAGGCGAGCCGAGGCGGTCCCCAGGCGCCTCATTTGTGTCGGGGCACAATTCGGTATGATGGAATCTTGCACAGCAGGGTGGTCGTGGACCGAATCAAGGTCGCAATCGGAATGGAGCGCTCTATGGTGCCATCCCGTTCTCATCGCCCATTCGATTCCTCAGCCTCGGAACCCCTTGTTCTGACTCGGAGGCGCCTTATCGGTCGTCTCGCCGCGGCCGGCTTCTCGGCGCCGGTGATCGCGTCCATCTTGGCCAGCGGCGCCTGGGCACAGGATGCGACCCCCGCTGCGACCCCCTCGCCGGCTGAGGTGCTCGCGGCGTTGGGCAAGGATCCCCGTCTGATCATGCATGGCTCCACCACCTTCGAGACACCGCTGGAGCTGATTGATGGTCTGCTCACCCCGAACGATCTCTTCTTCATCCGCTCCAATGGTCCGGTCAGCGTCGACATCGACCCGCAGGCCTGGCGACTCAAGGTGGCCGGACTCGTCAACCAGGAGCTGGATCTATCTCTCACCGATCTGCAAGGGATGAACCCGCGGACGATCACTGCCTTCCTGGAGTGCTCGGGCAACAGCCGGGGCCGGTTCCCAGCCGATCCAGAGGCCGTCGAAGGCACAAAGTGGGGCAACGGTGCCATCGGGAACGCGGAGTGGACCGGCGTTTCCTTGGCTGAAGTGCTCAACGCCGCCGGGGTCAAGCCGGGAGCGGTGGATGTCGTCTCCCAGGGAGGCGACTTTGAAGAGATGCAGCGCGGGCTGCCGCTTGAGATTGCGCTTGACCCCGATGTGATGCTTGTGTGGCAGATGAATGGCCAGGATCTCCCGCAGCCGAACGGCGGCCCCGTGCGCCTCCTCGTCCCGGGTTGGGGCGGCATCGCCTCGACCAAGTGGATCGTCGGCCTGGAGGTGATCGACCGCCCCTTTGCGGGCACCTTCAATACCGAGAGCTATGTCATCACGACGAGGATGGCAAGATTCTCCGACCGGTCACGGTGATGCCCGTCAAGTCGGCGATCACCTCGCCAGCACCCAACGCCTCGCTCTCCGCCGGGGCGCAGACCGTTGCCGGCTACGCCTGGTCAGGTTATGGGGGGATCGCGACGGTTGAGGTCAGCACAGACGGCGGGGCGACCTGGGCCGAAGCTACGATCACGCAGGAAGCGGGACCGCTCTCCTGGGTCCGTTTCGAGCATCCGTGGGAGGCAGCCACGGGGGAGGCCCGCCTGCGGTCACGCGCGATCGATCAGCGGGGACTCCAGCAGCCCGAGGAACCGACCTGGAACGCGAAGGGCTACCAGTTGAACGCTGTCTACGAGGTGGTCGTGACGGTCAGCTAGGCCAGTAGATGGGAGGCTGGCGCAAGGTGAGCCAGCTCCCGTTCCAGAACCGGGTTGGCTCATGGTGCTGGTCGGCATGCCAGGGGCCGGTGGCATCAGAGAAGGCAGCGTAGCTCGACCAGATCGACGGGATCGGACGCATCCAGGCCCGTGACGATGCGATCCTCCGCACCTCCGGAACGCCTTTTCCCCAGTACCTTCCCGATCGCTTGCGCTCGCGGCCCGCACGAGACGAGTTCCTGCGGCTTCCACCCCAGGCGCTTGCCCCGGCGGCACAGACGAGGCGTAAGCGCTTCAGCGC
Organism: Thermomicrobiales bacterium; assembly: GCA_030446955.1. Taxonomy (GTDB): domain Bacteria; phylum Chloroflexota; class Chloroflexia; order Thermomicrobiales; family UBA6265; genus LC2-1. The sequence continues at coordinate 8,230 of JAUJMG010000029.1, read as the reverse complement.
GAAACCACTGACGCTGAAGCCACCGCATGGTCTGGCGCGACGATGAGCGGTGGTCGCGAGCGCAGAACGGCGAATGTCGCGAGGACCGGAAGAATGAGCAGGCCGGCGATGGCGGGGTTGTAGCCTCCCAGGAGATCGTAGGCGAGACCGAACGGGATCGGGCCGATCGCGGCCCCGACGACGCCGACCGAAAACCCGAAGCCGCGGATGCTCCCAAGATGACGGCGACCGAAATAGGCCGGCCAGGCGACATCGGCGGCGACCATCCAGAGCCCGCTTGAAGCACCGCGCCAGGCGGAGTAGAGCAGGGCGAGTGCTGGTGATTGCGTCGCCAAGAGCGACACCATCGCCGCCGCGAGGCAGATCTGGCCGGCCGCCAGCACGTAGCGAACCGGGTATCGGTCGACGAGCCAACCCGCCAGCAGCGTGGTCGGCAAGCCGAGGGCGGACTCGACCGTGAAGGTGGTTGCGGCGAGCGTGCTCGGCAAGCCGCGAGCAGTGAAGATTGCGACCTGGTTGAACGCGAGGCCCGTGACGACCAGGGAGGGAACGATGCTGGCGCCAATCAGGCCCCAGAAGGCGGGCGTCCGCAGGGCTTCCCTCAGGGTTAGGCCAGCATCTGGCTCCAAAGTTACGGCATCCTGACCGGCGAGCGGCCGTTCACCGTCCGGGCGCTGGCCAATATCCTCCGGCCGATTCCGCACGACTATGGCAACCGCAGGCAGAAGCACGAGCCAGATGACAATTGCATCAATCCGCCAAGCGGTCCGCCAACCCACTGCGCGGATGAGAAGTTCGTTGACGGGCGGGACCACCGCAAGACTGAGGGCGCCCGCCAGGCCCAGGAGGCTGAAGGCTCGGCCTCGACGGCGGACGAACCAGTGCGGGACAAGGGTCCGGGCGGCCAGCGTCAGCACCCCCGAGCCGCACGTCCGCAGCAGCGCGAACCCGACCAGGAGGGTGACAGCGCCACCAACCGCACTCATCAGGAAAAGCGCGCCCCCGAAACCGATCGCCGAGACCGTGAGGACGGCGCGGTTGCCCCAACGGTCGATCTGGCGACCAACGATGAGCAGCGCACCCGCGCTTGCCAGCGTCCCGACGGAGTAGGCGGTCGAGAAGAGCGACCGCGACCAGCCGAGATCGGCCAGCATCGGGTCCACGAACGCCGAGACACCGTAGGTCTGGGCCGGGCCCGAGAAGAACACAGCCAGACTGGCGACGAAAAGGACCCACCAACCGGAGAACGTAGCGGGTCCCCGCGGCGTTTCCGGGTCCTTGGTGCTCCGTGTGGAAGTCGCTCTGGTTGAACGAGGTGATGGGATCTCGGAATCGTCCACGATGCAGCGATTCTAGGCTATCCGGACGCTTCGCGGGTTACTCACCGCCACCAAGCGGTGACCTAAACACCGCCGGGCTGTGAATCTGTGCGTAGCTCCCGTGCTTGTCCATGATGTCCGATGTAGATACGATCCGGCCTGTCCGTTCGGGGCCGGTGGCAAGGGAAGGGGATTTCATGCTGGATTTGGCGATCATGATCGAGGGTCAGGACGGCCTGACGTGGCCGCGCTGGCGGCGGCTCGCGGAGGCCACTGAGGACCTCGGCTTTGCCGGGCTCTATCGCTCCGATCACTTCACCAACCCGGACGGACCACGAAAAGACGCTCTAGAACTTTGGGCATCGCTCACGTGGCTGGCGGGAAACACCCGACGCATCGCGTTTGGCCCCCTCGTCTCGCCCGTCTCCTTCCGCGATCCCGTCGTGACGGCCTGGATGGCCTCAGCGGTGGACGACCTCTCTGGAGGTCGCTTGCGGCTTGGCCTTGGCGCCGGCTGGCAGGAGCGGGAGCATGCCACCTTCGAGTTTGATCTGCTCGATGTCGGGCCCCGGTTCGCCCGCTTTGAGGAAGGACTGGAGGTTGTCACTCACCTGCTTTCCAGCGACGAGCCCGTCTCGTTCGAGGGCGAGTACTACCGCCTCCAAGACGCCCTGCTCCTGCCTCGCCCGGGCCGATCGGGCGGCCCACCCATCGTTATCGGCGGCAACGGTCCGCGGCGGACCCTTCCCCTCGTGGTCCGTTACGCCCAGGAGTGGAACGCCACCACCAACCCGCTGCCGCGCCTTCGGGACCTGAACGCCCAACTGGACGAGATGCTTCGCGGGCACGGCCGGCAGCCGAGCGACGTGCGTCGGACCTATATGACCACCGTGCTGTTTGGCCGCGACGCCGCGGAGGTGGAGCGCAAGCTGGAAGGCAAAACGGCGGCCGAGGTGCGGGAGCGGGGAACCCTCGTCGGCACGGCCGATGAGATCGTGGCGCAGCTACAGGCGCTGGCCGAGATCGGGATCAACGGCGTAATGGCGCGCTGGTGGGACTTGGACGATATCGACGGATTGACAGCGATGGCCGAGGCCGTCCTGCCCCGATTGTAGGGCGGCCCCGGGGAGAAGCGCGGTCGGCGAAACCGTCGCCATCCCTCGGAAGGCCGGTCTCGCTCGCTGTGCGACCACCTCCCCGGGCGGATGCCCATCCTCGTGTTGATGGGTCTCTTCCTTTGGATGGCTTGCCTACCCTGGCGACCAGGTCGTGTCGGGGTCGAGCGGGTAGATGGGGCGGCGTAGGCGTCGGTAATCGAACGAGGACAGGTTCGGGCTGCTGATGCCGGGTGCGTCGACCTCGATCACCTCCGTCGCGATCGGCTCGAAGGCGGCCCGGAAGTGGGCGGCGCTCTTGAGGACCAGGATGCGCCGCTCCGTCGGCTCGATGCCAAAGGCGCGGAAGAAGTTCAGGTCGTGCGGGTGGCCTCGGAACTCAGTCAGCTGCAGCTCAATTCCGTCTCGCCCGCCAATCTCCAGCACCACCGTTCGACCGCGGCTCGCCAGCGTTCCCGCGCCCATCGCTCCTGCAACCCGGAAGCTGCCCTCGTGGATCAGGCGCACCCTGCCGGTCACGTCGACCGGAGGGCCATGGAGCCCGTCGTGCTTGCCGCCGACCGAGAGGGTCACCTCGCTCCCGACACCCGCCGCGACGCAGGCCGCCACCGCTGCCGGGTCCATGATCTGCGCCACCGCCGCCGAGCGCGCTCCCGCCTCCATGAGGGCTCGCAGGACGGTCGTGCCGTCCCCGGCCGTCCCGCTGGCGCCGGAGTCGGCGATGTCGGCCAGGACGTAGACGCTGCCCTCCGGCCCGGCCATCGCCCGCTCAATCGCATCCGCAACCGGAGTCGGGCGGATGGTGAAGTCGGCGCGCCGCTCCCAGCAGATCCCGGCCAGTTCGTTCGCGGCTTGGCGGGCACGCTCCGGGTCGCCGTCCGTGACGACGATCGTCGCCAGGCCGGCGAACGGCACGTCCGCGAACGGGAACCCGCCGAGCACGGTCGCGGCCAGCACTCCCGGCTCCTGCTCTAGCTCGCGCGCCCGGTCGATGGCAGTCTTCAAGGGGGACTGCCAGGTGGTCACCATCGACTGGTTCGGCGCGACCAGCGGCAGCCGGGCGTGGGCCATCGCTGGCCGCGCCTCCCCCCTGACGATGGAGGCCAGTATCCGGAGCGCCTGAGCGCCCGTCTCCGGCATGTCGGTGTGGGGGTACTGCTTGTAGCCCACGAGAGCATCGGCGAGCACCACCATCTCGTCCGAAAGGTTGGTGTGGAGATCGAGCGGCGCCACGATCGGCACCTCCGGCCCCACCACCTCCCGCACCGCCGCCAGCAGCAGCCCCTCCGCGTCGTCGTGGTCCTCCAGCGCCATCGCCCCGTGCAGGACCAGGAACACCCCATCGACCGGCAGCGCGGCCCGGATCCCGGCCAGGATCTCCTCGCACAGCGCGTCGAAGGCCGCCCGCGCCACCCTGCCGCCCGGCATCACTGCGCCGTAGGCCGTGGGAACGAGGCCAATACCTTGCCGCCTCGCCTCGGCGACCGCTCCGCCGTAAACGGTGCCGGTGCCCTCCATCGCGAGGATTTGCTCTCCCCGCGCCAGCGTGCCGAACCCCGGTCGGCCGAAATCCTCCAGCGTGGTCGGCTGCCACTGGAAGGTGTTGGTCTCCTGGGCGATGCCGCCTGTCACGATCCGCATGGTTGCTCCCTCTGCCACTTCCCCGTCTCACCCCCGGTGGCTGGCATCATGGCTGCCCACCGATGTTCTCGCCAGCGTCTTGGACGCTGCTCAGGACGGCGTCCCAGGCAACCTCGGACGCAAGTACCCCCAGGGTACTGACATCCAGGCCCTCGTCCCCCACCTCATCCGTTGTCACGGCAAAGAGGACATCTCCGTCTTCGATGGCATGAAAAGGTTGAATCGATCGCGCCATCGATGCGTGCACCTGCCGACCAAGTTGACCGAGCGTGCGGGCGTCCAGCTTCCGGTTGGTCACCAGCAGCGTGAGAGTCGTGTTTCCACGCGGGCGCGGTGCGGTTTCTGCCTGGGCCAGCCGCCGCTCCAGCTCGACGGCCAGGGGTTGACGCTGCCCGCTCGCACGATCGAAGTGTCCGCGCACGATCTGCCCGCCCCGGTCGACGATCGTACCCATCGCATTGACGACGGTGAAGACGACGACTTTGGTCTCCCCGACCTGGCGGAACGCCGCTCCTTGGCCACCCGGCTCCCCTCGCTCGAAGCCAAACACCTTGCCGACTGAGACGGAGCGTCCGGCCCCGCGGCGACCGAGGGGAAGGCGACCGGGCTGGGCGGCTTGGAACGCGGCGCGGCCGAGGCTCTTGTCGGGGTAGATCGCGTTGTCGCGTCCTCCGAAGTCGTAGACGATCGCGCCGGAGGCCAGCGCCAGGGTGTCCCACCGCGTCGAGTAGTCGCGCTGGGCGAACAGCTCGGCGGCCACCCCGCTGACTACTTCCAAACCGTAGACCGAGCCACCCGCGAAACAGACCGCGTTGGTCCAGCCGTAATCTCCAACGACGGCGGGCGAGCCGCCCCGTACGTCAACCGCCAATGCCACGCCCGCCGGAAAGTGGAAGACGGTGCACCCCGTCGGACCTTCATCGTATTCGGCCACTCCGATTCCCAGTGCGGGGAAGTCGAACTCAAGCGTTGGGCCGTCGAACGAGACTCGCGGGACGAGAGCGGTGGTGTCATTGGAGCGAAGCACGCAGGAGACTCCTTGTCTGGGCGACTTGCACCTTCCTACTTCGCGGTGGCGCGGGCAGATCGCCGGAGAGGCCAGCCGTCCGGTGTTCGATCCCGTCCTGCCGCGCCACCTGGGTGCCTCTCTGATGGCCTCGTGTTATCGGCTGCGCAGCCGAGGATCGGTGAAGGACTGAAGTTCGTCGCCAAGGAGGTTCACAGCGAGGATGGCCAGTGCAAGCGTCAGCCCCGGGAAGAGCATGGTCCAGGGAGCGATCTCCATGTAGGTCTTGCCGTCGCGAAGAAGGGAGCCCAGCGACGGGGTTGGCGGCTGAACACCCAGGCCCAGGAAGCTCAGCGCGCCTTCGGCCAGCAATGCGCCCGAAAGCGTGAAGGCCAGTTGCACCAGGAGCGGCGTGGAGACGTTGGGGAGCACGTACCGGAACAGGATCCGCGCCGGAGACGCACCGACAACTCGCGCGGCGATGGTGTACTCAGTAGCGCGGACCGCCAGGGTCGGACCGCGTGCCACCCGGCTGAAGACGGGGATGGTGGCAATGACGATGGTGAGCACTACACCCCGGACGCCCGGTTCCAGGACAACCGCCATCAGCAGGCCCAGGAGGATGGTTGGGAAGGCAAAGAGCACGTCCGTGACGCGCATCACCAGTTCGTCCAGAATGCCCCCGAAGTAGCCGGAAACCAGGCCCAAGAAGGTGCCTACCGAGGCCGCCAGCAGTGCCGAAACCGCGGCCAATGCAAGGGAGATGCGGAGGCCGGAGACGAGCCGAGCGAGCACGCTGCGGCCGAGGTAGTCGCCACCCATCAAGTAGTCGCTCGACGGCGGCGAGAACATCGCGGCCGCACTCAGTGCCTCCGGATCGCCGGTTCCCAGGAGTGGCCCGAGCAGGGCAGTCACGATGGCGGCTAGGAGGAACAGAGCGGAGATCACTCCCAGCGGGCTCTCACGGACGAATCGGCGCAGCGAGGACGGCCGTCGCCGATCGCGTTGGCCGGCCAAGGGGAGGGGCGCGCCGGCCGGGACGGTTCCTCGCGTGGGCGACGCGTCGCGCACCGTCTCGTCAGGTGGCAGCGCAGGTGCTGCTCCTCTCGCACCTACGCCGTCGCTAGCGGCCATGACCGTGTTCCCTCCGCAGGTTGTTGGACCGCTACCGTGCAGACCCTTGAGAATGATGTCTCGGACCGGCTGGTATCAGCCGGTTCTGTCCAGTTGTCCCAGAACCGAGCGGCCGTCATCAGTCTCCGGTCCTCGGTAGGGAGATGCCCATCGCAATCCTCATGATCGCTGCTAGTACTTAATGCGCGGGTCGAGGTAGGCATAGGCGATGTCGGCGGCCAGGTTGGCGAAGACAAACATCAGCGCTCCCACGATCACGGTGCCCTGGGCCACCGGGTAGTCTCGGTTGAGGATTCCAGTCAGGGCGTATCGGCCCAGGCCCGGCAGCGAGAACAGCTCCTCCACGATCACCGCTCCGCCCAGCAGGTAGCCCATATTGATGCCAACGATGGTCACGGTCGGGATCAGGCCGGCGCGCACGACGTGGCGCAAGGCCACCACGCGCGGGTGCAACCCCTTCGCCCGCGCGGTCACCACATACGCTTCCCCAAGGACATCCACGACGCTGGACCGGATGACCCGCATCACGACTGAGGTGGTGATGAGGCCCAAGGTCAACGTCGGTAACACCAACGAACGGAGGTGGCCGACCAAATCCTCACCCGCCGGAATGAAGCCGGAGACGGGCAAGCCGAGGTGGCGTGTTGAAACGACGTAGATCAGGATCGTCCCGAGGACGAAGTCGGGAATCGAAAGCCCGATAAGCGACACGGCTCGGGTCAGCATATCCGCCACTGAATTCCGGCGCAGGGCGGCAATGACGCCAGCGGGGATGCCGATGACGAGCGACATCAGGGTGGCGAGAAGGGTCAGTTCGATCGTGAGGATGGACCGCCTAACGATCTCTGAGGTGACCGAGGAACGCGTGCGTAGGGACTGTCCCAAGTCGCCCTGAACCGCGTTCCTGAGCCACAGGCCGTACTGAACGACGATTGGCTTGTCGAGGCCGTACTTCGCCTCGATGGCGGCGACGACTTGCGGGGACCGGCCGGCGGCTGGCCCGAGGAACGCCCCGGCGAAGCCACCGGGAACGAGGCGCATCGCCCCGAAGACGATGGTCGCCACGCTTAGCGTCGTGATTATCGCGGTGACAAGGCGGGTAAGAACGTACCGTGGCATGCCTTATTCAAATCTCGGCCTTCGCCGGCCGATGAGTCGCGCGCCGATTGCAGACGGTCAGCGCAACGTCGACGCGCGAAAGACCATGGTCGACGGCGTAGAGAAGGGGGGTGAGGGGCGCCCACAGGCGCCCCTCAGGAGCGTCGGAACTCGATATTCGACGCGCTGCCGCACCTACTGGAGCATTGTCACCTGCTGCAGATTGTGCCAGAGCGGAAGGCCGAAACCCTCTCCTTGGGCTAAGTTGAGGTTTCCGATTAGATCCTTCCGGTAGGCGAGGAAGTTGTCCCGCGTGACGAGGGGCTGGAAATTGCCCATCGTCGCGATATTGCGCTCCAGTTCCTTGAGCACTTCCAGGCGGGCGGCCGGATCAACGGTCCGCGCCGCCTGGGCAATCAACTCGTCCACGGTCGGGTTGACCGAGCCAAGGATCTGAGCGAAGGCGTTGTCGTTGGAGGCAAGCTCAAGCAGGATCAGATACGGATCGCTGTAGCCGGCCCACCAGGAGATGGCGAGTTGCGCGGTGGCGTCTTCGCCCGCGTACTCCTCAACAAAGGTAGCCAGGTCGCGTTGCACGATCTCGAGGTCGATCCCGATCTCGGCCAACTGCGCTTTGATCAACTCCGCCATGGGAACGGTCGCTGCGAGTACCTGCGTGATCAGGATCTGCAGCTTGAGGCCGTCGGCATACCCGGCCTCGGCCAGAAGCTGCTTGGCCTGCGCCACATCCCGGGTATAGAACGGGACTTGCTCCAGCGGTGTGGTGAGCTGGGTGAAGCCAGCCGCGATCGGACCGGTTACGGTGGCGCGCCCGAAGAGCGCCACGTTCTTGATCTGCTCCCGGTCGATGCCGAGAGAGATAGCCTGTCGGACCCGCGGGTCGCTCAGCTCCGGCC
>JAUJMG010000238.1 GCA_030446955.1 Thermomicrobiales bacterium | reverse complement strand
CTTCATCCGCCAAGTGTCCCACCCGGACCATCTGTTCCGCAAACCGCTCTAGGTCTTCAATGCCTTACGGGGAGGGGTGCCACCCGCCACGGCCCTCGCGAAGGTGTCGAAGCGTTGCTCGTCCACATCACTCCTCCTCAGGTGCACGACCGTCGGCGGCCGGGGCCCGGCCGCGATGACAGAGCGCCATCGTCGGTCATCACGGGGAGGAGTACATCAGCCAAAGGTCGAATTCGATGGACGTACACGGTGGAGAGGTCCAGCCGGTCCCGACATGGACCAAAGGGTGTAGTGGCAGGCGGAGCGCACGATCCTTGCCTCACCAAGTAGTGGGCACGCCGCACGATTGAAGCGCCAGCAAGATGTCCGCCGACGAGGAGGCCTCCTTCACTGGTGGTGCTTGCCTATCTGGTTGAGGCGCGGTCGGGGTGGGCTAAGGCGTCTTGAGGTGTCCGCGAGGGTGGATGGAGTGGCTGCGGGCGTCAGCAGGGACGGAACAGGGTACGCACGGTGCGGCGCGGATAGCGCGAGCACTGCGGGGCGAGTTGGCGACGTCCTCATTCTCCTCAAGCCATTGGGGTGAGCAGCGAGCTGACGCTGACGTTCCTCGGGATCGTCTACCGCACGGGCGGAACCGTTTCGGTGAACCGGCGTGAAGCTTCCTCCTTCACACCGATGCGACCGAGATAAGCAACACGAGCATCGCTCCGAGGCCGCGGTCCAGACGTCGACACGCCCCTATCGGATCGAGCCGGCCCAGGCGTCGGACGGCTCCTGGCGTTCGGGGATCTGCGTCCCGGGCAGGTCGCCTGGAGCGTGCTAAACTTGATGCATTGAGGATGCCGCTGTGCCTGCCCGGGCCGGCGGCGTCTTGTTGAGGGGCAACCGGTTCCCGCTTATTGATGGCTCGCCCTCGTGAGGTTCCGCTGTCCGCATTTCTCGTTCGGAAGTGATAAACATGCCCGTTGTCAGCCCGCTCAGCCATCGCCGTGTCGACCTTGCCCCGGAGACGCCGGGACTGGTCGAGGTCATCGCGCCCGGCTCCTTCGCCGACGAGATCGGGATAGAGGTTGGGGACCGTATCCTGTCGGTCAATGGGCGGCCGCTGGAAGATGCCCTCGACTTCCACTTCCACGCCCTTGCCGAGGAAGCGGTCGTCGAGGTGGCACGAGACGGGGTGGCGACTCGGTATGAACTGGAGCTAGAGGGCGACGAGTTCTGGGGCATCACGTTCGCCGATCCCACCTTCGATGGGGTGCGGATCTGCGAGAACGCCTGCCCGTTCTGCTTTATCAAGCAGATCCCGAAGGGGATGCGCCGCTCCCTCTACGTGATGGACGACGACTACCGCTACTCGATGCTCTACGGCAGCTTCGTGACGCTCACCAACCTCACGGAGGAGGACTGGCGGCGGATCGAGGAGCAGCACATCAGCCCGATGCACGTCTCCGTCCACAGCACCAATCCGGACCTGCGGGTGGCGCTGGTCGGCAACCCGAAGGGGGGGCGGATCGTGGAGGATCTGGCCCGCCTGGAACGGGCGGGGATCGACTTCCACGCCCAGCTGGTGCTCTGCCCAGGGGTCAACGACGGCGAGGAGCTGGATCGGAGCCTAGAGGACCTGGCGAGCTTCGGAGACCGGCTTCTCTCCATCGCGGGGGTTCCGGTCGGTTTGACGCGGCATGGACTGGAGCGCCAAAGCAAGCAACTCCGGCTCTCGCGGACGTGCATGCGAGTTCTGCCCGGCAAGCAAATCGACGTCCGGCGGTATGAGCTTGCTGAGGCGGAGGCCGTGATCAAGCAGGCGGAGCGGTGGCAGGAGCGGTTCCGGCGAGAGCGGGGCAGCACGTTCTTTCACCTTGGTGACGAGTTCTATCTGATGACTGGGCGGGCGGTGCCTCCCGCGGAGGTGTACGACGGGTTCCCGCAGATCGAGGACGGTATTGGAATCACCCGCCACTTCCTGGAGAACCTGGACGCTTACCTCCGCCGCTCCCGGGCCGGGGTGCTGGACGGAGCGGCAGGCACGATCGCCTGTGGTACGTTGATTGGCCCAACCATGCGTGCGGCAGTCGATCGGTTTAACGCTAGGACCGGGGCAGCGCTCGAGGTGGTTGCGGTGGAGAATCGTTACCTCGGGTCGGAGATCAACGTCTCCGGTTTGCTCACGGGACAAGATCTGCTCATGGAACTGGAGCGCCGCGCAGCACGTGGACCTCTCTACATCTCTGACCGGATGCTCTCCCACCGGACACAGACGCTTCTGGATGACTTCCGGCTCGACGACGTGAGCCACGCCCTAAGCCGCCCCGTTGTGCCTGCTGGGACGATGAGCGAGGTCGCGCGTGACCTCCGGTTGCGAACACGGCGCCAGCGCGCAGCCTAACCGACCGGAAGTCGATCACGTCCATACCGGCAGTCATAGGGATAAGGAGACGCCGGTGCCGGAAGATGGGGTCGTGCGGACGGGCCTGATGACGGTCTTGGCGTCTCACAAGGAAGGCGCCGTGCTGTCCCTCGTGGCCGTGCCCCGGGCCGCCTCCACCGAGTTTGTCGGGTTGGAGCGTGAGGCGGTTCGCGTCCGAGTGGCAGCGCCCCCGGTGGACGGTGCAGCCAACGACGCTTTGGTTCGGTTTCTGGCTAGGGCGCTCGTGGTGCCACGATCGCGGGTCAAAATCCTGAGTGGGGAGACGGGGCGCCGGAAGCGGCTCCTGTTTATGGGGATGAGTCAAGAAGAACTCGGCCAACGGCTGAATGTGGCCGGAGTAGCGCGCTAGCGACGGCGCCTGGCCCGCCGAATCAGTGTCGTTGTCGCGAAAGACCCCAGCAAGGAGCCAAGGCCAACAGCGGCGTCCCCCAGGAGGTAGCGGGACCGGGGCCGGGGCGCGGACACGGGTGGATGGTAGCTGTGCATGCGCCACCAGAGGACGATCGTTTCCCACATGGCGTGGATGATGACCCGCCAACTCCCACCGGTCGCCGTGCCGGCCACCCGCGGATAGTGGTGCACACCAACCTGCTGCAACGTGGCCCCTTGCCGCCGGGCTTTCGCCTGAATCTCTGTGTTGATAAGCGCCCCAGGCGCGGAGAGGTCCATGGAGCGGATCAGGTCGCCCCGAAAGACCTTGAAGGCGCAGTCGATATCTCGGAGATGGACGCCAAAGAGGATTCGTACGGCGACGTTGAAGATTTCCGCATTGACGCGGCGGTGGAAGGGGTCGTGGCGCTCCTTGCGGAAACCCGCGACCATATCGAACGTGTCGATGAACGGACTGAGGAGGGCCAGGTCCGAGATATCGAATTGGCGATCGGCGTCCATAAACATGACGTGATCGCCGCGGGAGGCACGAAAGCCGGAAGTTAAAGCTCCGCCATACCCCCGGTTGACTGGGTGATGGACGAGTTTGAGCCGCGGGTCGGTCGCCGACAGCCTTTCAACGATCGCCCGGGTCCCATCCCGGCTCCCATCGTCGACCACAATGATCTCGAAATCATCCGAGAAGGCCGGAAGTGTGGCGAGCGCCTGCTCGACGACGATTCCGATATTGGCCTCTTCGTTGTGGGCGGGCAGCACCAGCGAGAGACTGCCGGGAAAGCGGACCAGGGGCGGCTTAAGCCGGACGGTGAGACCGCGTGACCTCGCCGGCGTGGTGGACCCCACGGACATCCTAGCCGGCGCTGGCAGGGGACATCCCCTGCATGTCTGGGCTGACCCGGTAAACGTTGCCACGCGAGTGGAAGATTGTTCGGAACTCGCGGCTCTCGATCAGATTATTGTCCCTATCGTAGACATCGCGGGTGAAGGAGACGACGAGGCCCTCTTCCGGTGCCTCCGCATGTTGGATGGTGCCAGGGGCTAGCCGGTCATCGACGATTTCAAGGGGCGGATCGATGGGAATCGTTTTCCCATACTTAGCCTCCGAGACCTCGGCGCGCCAGCCCAACTCAGGACCATAGATGATGACGATCACGTTGGCGCCGTCCGCCCAGGACTCGACGAGCATCCAGGAGTCAGTCGGATTGGCGAACTTGAAGCTGTTGCCAGGCTCGAATGGGTTGCCCTCCGGCTGCAGGATGGAGGCATCGAAGCCGGGACTCCAACCATCTGCCTCGTACATCGTCAGGCGGTAGCGATGGGGGTTCCACTCCGTGATTGGCAGACCAGCGGTTAGCGCAGCGCGGAAGACGGTGGTGGACACGGAACAGATGCCGCCACCAAGGTCCCGGTCGATCCGCTCCCCCGCGATGACCTTGGCGTCGACATACCCCTTGTCGGCGGTAATCTCGCCGATGGCCCGGTTGAAGTCGAACTCGCCGTGGGGCGGGACCAGCGTATTGTTGAGGAGCCGTGTCCCCGTCTCCACGTTCGTGGCACGGTCTGGGGTCGAGCCCACGTAGCTGGAATCGCCGCGCGCCAGCTCGGTGGTGATGCCGAGGGCCGCGAGGTTGTTACTGTCCACGTCGGGCTTGGTCACAGTGACCGGGATGTCGATCGGCTTGGAGTTACCCAAAAAGCTGTCGGAGACCATCCGCGCGAAGGTCAGTGGCTTGAGCGTCATGCCCTCAGCGCTGTCAGTGAGCGCGACGGGTCCTTGATTCCAGCCGACTGTCGCGTTGACCGGTTCGCGATTGACCTTGTCGGTGAACTCGTCCGAGAGCCAGGAGGCTAGGGCCTCCTCGTCCATGCCAACGCTAACCGCTTCGACACCCGTCCTTGCCGGGTCCACGCGCTGGACCACGAACTTGCCGAGATCGGCGGGGGCAATTGTCCAGCCTTGGTCCTCAAACCGAACCTTGATCGGGCGGGAGAGTGCCTGCTGGACCTGCTGTTGGGCAGCCGCGAGATCGGCGGTCCGCACCTTCGCAACTCTGGGAATGACGGGTAACGGTTCAGCGATTGGAGCGAGTCCTTGCAGCGCCGCTTGCACGCGGCGGCTCGCCTCGGCGCGGTCAACGATGGTGCCATCGACCTCAGGCTCAACCCTCACGGTCGTGCCCTGGACGACCAGGAAGGCATCGTGCGGCGGCAGCCCTAGCTCGCCGTCGACTTGATCAAACCAGCGATTGAGGGTGACGTGATCGAGAGAGATCCGCAGTGGGACGTAGGTCTCTTCGCGGGCCAGACGGCCTGTCGAGACGAGGCGGTCCCATGCGTTTCCCTCACGGCCGAGTTGGTAGGCCTCGTGAAACGCCCCGTCGACATCGATCTTCGCTCCAAGCTCTTCGAGCTTCGGCGTCCAGGTTTTCCCCTTGAAGCTGAATGTGACGGTGCCCTGCTCCAGTGCAGCAGCTCGGGATTGAAGCGTCGCGCGTGCCTCCGCTGGCGTCAGGCCACCAAGATCCATGTCCGCCACGGCGACAGACGGATAGACCTTGTCTCCGTAGGCTGATCGCAGGGCAAGAAGCGTGCCTGTCAACAGGAGGGTGAGTACCGCAAGGCCGGTAGCAGCGCGACTGAGCAGACGGGGCAGGCGCCCAAGCACGTCGCGGACGTCGACGCCAGTGCGGGGTGCCCGGGTCGCTCGGTAGGCTCGATTTCTCACCGGCAGGGGCAGGAGGGTGCTGAACGTTGACTGGTGACGCAAGGTGTCAATCCCCCGCAGGCGTATCGTTGATGTCCACACAATCGGGCGGCGTTGGCCGCAACGCGACGCCCGGGGCGGGAAAAATCCCGGTCAAGGAACGAACTGAAGCCTGACCCGACCGAATTGTACGATGTCCCCGGGCTTGACGCCTGTCGGGACTCGCACCGGATTCCCATTGACGAAGGTGCCATTCGTGCTGCCGAGATCGCGCACCCACCAGCGACCGTTGTCGTTGGCCATCTCTGCGTGCTCAGCGGACACGAAGGGCTCGTTCAACTCCAATGTGCAGTCCGGATGGCGGCCGATGATGGTCGTTGGCTTTAGCGCGAATGCCGTGCCAGGGAGCAACTCAGATTCCCCCCCATCCACAACGACCAAACGTCCGGTCACCGGAACGGTCGGTGGCGCCTGCGGGGCAGAGGCGCTGGCGAGAGCGATGAGTTCGCGGGAGGTGACGCGGACCACTTGGTAGAGGAAAAAGTATAGCAGGAAAATGAAGAGGATCCGCAAAAGGAGCAGGAACCAATCAAAGTCAAGGGCTTGGAACATGGGCGATCGGTCGGTCCTCTCCTAGCCCCGGAGAGCTAGCGGCCGTTGGGGTCGAACGCCAAAATCTTGACCTTCTGGGCGCCAAAGGTGATCTCGTCGCCGGCGGTAACCGGGTGGGTGCGGATGGCCTTGCCATTGATCCGGGTTCCATTCGTGCTGCCGAGATCGGTCACACGGAGTTGGGCACTGGCGTACTCGAGTTTGGCGTGGTGGCGGGAAACATCACCTGACTCAATCACGATGTCATTGTCGAGGGCCCGGCCCACCGTCGTCGTAGCTTTTCGGATGGTCACCTCGTTGCCCGCCATGGACCCAGACAAGAAGCGAATTCTAAGGGGGGGAACACCGGTCGTCTCCCGGATGACCCGATAGACCTCGGTACGCTGGACC
>JAUJMG010000028.1:15719-19981 GCA_030446955.1 Thermomicrobiales bacterium | reverse complement strand
AATGATCCGCTTGCCGATTCAGCGAGTGGCGCCACCGTGAGCCGGGGCGGCGAAAGACTCAGCGAGAAGTGGGTAGACCTTCGGCAACCTCGTGGAGCAACTCTACACACGCCTGAACGCCGTGCACCGTTACGTCAGTCTCGGCTAGAACCTCGGGCTGGGTTTCCGGTGCTAGGACTCCCACCCGCACCCCAGTGATTTCGCCAGCATCCCGGAGTTCCCGCACGGCCCGGAACGCGTCGACGTCGGTCAAGTCATCACCGAGGAAGACAACCCCCCGCAGGCTGTGCTCGCGGACCAGATCGATGAGCGCTGTGCCTTTGTTGACCCGTAGGCGCGGTCGAAGTTCGACGACCAGGCGACCCTCCGTGACCAGTAGGCCAGCCTGGGCGGCCGCCTCATTCGCGAGTTCCACCAGGACCGCCCGCGCCTGTTCAGGACGGGGAGCTAAGCGGTAGTGTATGGACCCGGATAACCCCTTGTCTTCCACCACCAGGCCATCTCCCACACCAAGTGCGCTGGCCCGCTCGTAGATGCCTCTTAGCGCGTGTCCCAGCGTGGCAGCGCTGGCCACGGCCTCGGGGTGCATCCAGGTCGTGTCGTTGTGCCGGCGCTCCGTACCGTGATTCCCCACATAAACCAGACCAGGCACGCCAACCAGTGATTCGCCTACCGAGGCGGATCGTCCGGTGACGACCCCGACAAACGCCAGCCGCTCGGAGAGACGGCGAAGTGTTTCTCTCGCCTCCTCCGTCACCACCGCCTCCCCCGGCGTGGGCGCCATGACACTGATCGTGCCGTCGATATCGGTGACGAGTCCCGATGGAGTGCACGAGAGCACGTCGAGGCAGCGACGTACCGCCTCGGCTCGTTCATTTCCGAGTCCCTGAGGGTTCGGGTGCATGCCTCCGTCACCTCCATCTTCACGAACCAATGAGCGATCAAGTGCCACTCGCAGCACTGACTCCAACCTTGCTGCCGATTGGTCCTGCGCTGCCTCACGGCGGCAGCATCCTGATCCAGCCGCGGGACGAACGTGGATCGTCCCTGTTACCCGTCTCGAAGGTTGGGTCGCTGATCACCGATAGCGATAGATCGCTCCGTCGCTGGCGTTGACAAAGAGGTCCTTCACGTCGGTGCCATCCAAGATGGCCACATGGAAGTAAATCGCATTCCGAGGCGCATCGGGAGGCCCGTACGGCGCCTCCTCGCTGCTTGGGCGAACTTCTATCCCGCTCACTGGATCCAGTGCGGTGGTGTCACTGAAGCTAGCTTTTGACAACCACCTGCCGAGATTGGCAAAGCTGACGTCCTCCAATACGAGGGTGGGGCGCCGCTCCGACTCCGCGGGCGCAACGGTAACCTCACCGGTGTCACTCAGGAGCAGTTCCTCCGCTCCCTTGGAGTAAAACGTCGCCCGCCACCGGATGCCCGTCCCGACCAACTCACAGCCGACACGCAGGCCGATCAGGCGAGCATCGCGTTGCCAAGCTCGGGCGGCATCGTAAGCCTCGGCCATCCCAGCATCCCGCTCCGCATCCAAGGTACGCAGGTCACCCACGGTGAGGCGTCCTCCGGAACACTCCCCGCTGGACGCGCCCCCCGCTTGGGTTGAGGCCACCCCGCTGGTCGGTGACGCGCCGACTGCTGTCTCCCGCTCCGCCTCGCCACTCCCGCAGCCGGAGAGGGTGAGGCTCAGGAGGAGTGTCACCATCGCCGCCCGTGACCTGGCGAGCATATCGGGAGGCATCCCACAGCACCATCTCGTCGGCACAATTCACAACCCCTTACCAAACGCCGGTCGGGAGCCGGCGGATGATAGCATTCGCTCACCAACATCTCGCCCAGTCCGAGCGCAAAAGACACCAGTATCCCTCCACACCGAGCCAGGAGGTGCCTCGGATATACTGGCCGGACGGGTGCTCTCTGCGCTAGCGGATGGGCATCCGCTGCTCGCGCCGCGTTACCACGATGGCTTTCGAGCGAGGACTTGTGGCAGGGAACCCGCTGAGGCGCGGGCGGAGCGACATCGGAATGCACCTCTACAGCACGCAGACGGGCCAGGTAGAGCGGTTCACGCCGCGCAACGGGGCCGTCGGCCTCTACGTCTGCGGGGTGACGCCCTACGACACGACACACGTCGGACACGCGTTCACCTTTCTCGCCTTTGACGTGCTTCTGCAGTACCTCCGCTTCGACGGTCATGACGTCACCTACGTCCAAAACGTCACGAACATCGACGACGACATCCTCCGTAAGGCGCGAGAGCTAGGCACCACCTGGGACAAGCTGGGCGAGCAGGAAACAGCGAAGTTCCGCCAGGACATGCGAGATCTCAACGCGCTCGATCCTGACCACTTCGTCCGTGCCACCGACTATATTCCGGCCATGGTGGATATGATCGGGACGTTGATAGAGACTGGCCACGCCTACGAAACAGCTGGCAGCGTCTATTTCTCCATTGAGAGCGACCGGGACTTCGGCAAGCTCAGCCACCTTCCGAGACCCGAGATGCTGCCGGTCGCCAATGAGCGGGGCAACGTTCCGGACGATCCAAACAAGCGCGATCCGCTAGATTTTGTCCTCTGGCAGGCGGCTCAACCCGGCGAACCGTCGTGGGACACCCCTTGGGGAGCCGGGAGACCCGGTTGGCACATTGAGTGCAGCGCCATGGCGACCACGCTTCTCGGCCCGACTGTCGATATCCACGGCGGCGGCGGCGATTTGATCTTCCCTCACCATGAGTGCGAGATCAGCCAGTCAGAGCACGCGACGGGCGTTTCGCCCTTCGTCCGGTATTGGATGCACACCGGGATGGTGGAGTATCAAAACGCCAAGATGAGCAAGTCCCTCGGCAACCTCGTGCTGGTGCGGGACGTCCTCGAAACCTATTCGGCCGATGCGCTTCGCTTGTACCTGTTCTCCAACCATTATCGCTCGGCATGGGAATACCGGGACGAAGAGATCGATGAATGGGCAGGCTTGGCAGCCGACCTCCGAGAGGCAGCGGATTTTCCAGCCTACGGGATCGAGCAGGTCGTGGATGTCGTGCCATACCGGGAGCGCTTTATCAATGCCATGGACGACGATCTCAATACGCCGGTAGCCGTCCAAGCGCTCCGGGAGATCGGACAGGCGATTCTTGAGGCGCCCGAGGATGACGACGTGCGGGATGCGCAGGACACACTTACCGAGCTTGCCGACATCCTCGGACTTACCCTGACGGATTAGCGGGCGTCGAGCTGTTGTCCCGCCAGGGAGCAGCCTGGCCCCTGTGCTATACTTCGGCGCCGCAGTCGGAAATGTACCGAGCGGAACATTTAATCAGCCTTTCTGCTCCAACGACGCCGCGGGTGCAACGCCGCGGACACGCGCCGGTTGGGGCTATCCCAGAGAGAGGAGTTGCCGTTGCGCCAGTACACCCCTGACGCCCGCACCTACGAATTGATGACCGTCCTCAGTCCAGATGTCCCCGAGGACGACATCACGGGCATCCTTGACGCGATCTCCGGCTACGTCACTGACGCCGGCGGGACTGTGCAAGAGGTTCTTCGTGATTCGCCCTGGGGCCGTCGCCGCCTAGCCTACGCAATTCGGCACGCGGGTCGCGACGTTCGAGACGGCTTCTACACCCTCTATCACCTGGAACTGTCGCCGAACCGGGTGGCGGACGTTGAGCGCGAACTTAAGCTCAACACCCAGGTCATCCGGTATCTGGTTACCCACTACACGCCCAAGCCGATCGATCCCCGCGCACAAATGGACGCCGAGATCGATGCTGAGGAGGCTGCGGCGGCCGCGTATGCCGCCGCGCAGGCGGCAACTCAAGCCAATGGTTCCGGCCCTGCCGCTGTCGCATCGCCGGGCGGAGCCGCCGAGGCTCCAGCTGCCGCCGATGACGCGCCGGTGGCACAGGCTGATGAGGCAGAGGGGGAACTGGAGCCTTCCGCGCCCGTCGCCGCCGCCGCTCCACCGGTTGCGGAAGATGACCAGACCCCCGGGTCGGTCGACGACACCGGCACCGGAGAGGGCTAGATGGCGGGCATCAGCAAGGTCATCCTGATCGGCAACCTCGGACGCGACCCGGAGACGCGCTACACGCCAAACGGGACGATGAACGTTCAGTTCTCAATGGCCGTGACGCGGCGGCGGAACGACCAAAGTGGACAGCCACAGGAGAACACGACCTGGTTCCGCGTGACGGCCTGGGGTCGGCTTGCCGAAATTCTAGACGGCCTCACCCAGAGTGGCTCCCTGGTCAA
>JAUJMG010000028.1:14423-15619 GCA_030446955.1 Thermomicrobiales bacterium | reverse complement strand
GCGTTCCAGCGACCAGCAGATAACTGCGAGGAATGATCATGACAGATGGACGAGATCGGGAAACTGCATCGGCGCGGCCCGCTGGCGGACCGGGCGCCGGGAATCGCTCGGAGGGTGGTGAACCCCGGTCGCGGTTCGGTGGCGGTGGCGGGGGCCGGTTCGGCGGCCCGGGCGGTGGCGGCGGTGGCGGAGACGATCGGCCGCGTGGCCGGCGGCCGGGGGGCGGCGGCGGAGGTCGCTTCACGTCACGGCGAAAGGTCTGCGCCTTCTGCCTCGACAACATCGGCGAAGTCGACTACAAGGACCTTGCCCGGCTGCGCCGCCACGTTGCGGAGCGCGGCAAGATTGAGCCCCGGCGGAAGCAGGGCACCTGCGCCAAGCACCAGCGATCGCTGACCGTCGCCATCAAGCGAGCACGCCACCTTGCGCTCCTGCCATACACTGGCGGTAGCCCGAGGGGATAAGGCAGCCTAGCCAGAATCAGCGATTTAGATGCTCCAGAAGTCCAAACGCGCCGGCCGGTCCCGCCGGTCGGCGCGTTGTCTATGGCCCCATGCTCGCTCAGCCGGGCCCGGTGGCCCATGAGTGAGGGACGCTAGACGATGAACAAGCGGCTCGGCCGGCTCCCAATTGGAGAACGGCTACGCCCGAGAGCGGATCAGCGCCGCCAACCCACGGCGCCCGTTCGGAAGCGGCGCGTATCCCGCCGGGAACGAGAGGCCCGCCGAAGGCGCCAACTTTACCTGGGCATGACAGGGGTCGGAGTTCTAGTTGCCCTCATCCTCGCGGTTGGACTCGCCAACGAGTTCATCATCAAGCCCCGCCACGTCCTCGCGACCGTGGATGGGACAGAGATCCGGCGCCGGGAGTACTGGAAAGTTCGCTCGTTCGAACTGATCGAACAAGCGCAGCAGTACACCCAGTACGCCTCGTTCTTCCAGGGGCAGCCGGACCAGCAGCAGCAGTACCTCGGTCTCGCTGCTCAGGCTCGTGCGGAACTTGAGACGGTGTGGGGCAGCACTGACACCGCTGATACTACGCTGAGTCGGATGATTGATGACCAGGTCTATCTTAAAAACATTGATGACCTTGGCTTGTCGGTGACAAACGAGGATGTTGACCAGTACATCGCCCAGCAATTCGCGCCTGCCAACGCGCCCTTGATCACGCCGACGCCGACGCCGACGCTCATTCCC
>JAUJMG010000028.1:7651-14323 GCA_030446955.1 Thermomicrobiales bacterium | reverse complement strand
TCCGAGGCGGCCTACGACGAGTTTGCGGATGTCCAGCTTGAGCGCGCCCGTATGTCGCGTGCTGACTACGCGCGTCTGATTGCCCGGCCGGCAGTGGCTCGCCAAAAGGTGACCGGCGCTCTTGAGGCCCAAATTGGGCAGCAAGCCGAGCAGGTACATGCCGCCCATATCCTGGTCGGAACGGAAGACCTGGCACGTTCGATCAAAGAGCAACTCAACCAACCTGGCGCGAATTTTGAACAAATTGCCCGAGACCAATCGACGGACACCGCGACTGCGCCCAACGGCGGGGACCTCGGCTGGTTTACGCGCAACGCCATGGTGGAGCCATTCGCAGAAGTCGCCTTCAGTCTTCCATTGGGCTCGATTAGCGATCCCGTTCAAACGCGCTTCGGGTGGCACATTATCAAGGTCTACGACCACCAGCCGGATCGACCGCTCACGGACGAGCAAATTCAGCGGTTGAAAGACGATACTGTTCAGGAGTGGCTGAACGCGCGGAAAGCCGAAACGGACATCGATTCCGACATCGAGCAGACACCTACGCCAGCTGCCGAGGAGTTTCAGCCGCCGCCGGGCGCACCCCCGACGCCGACCATCCCACTTGCAACGCCGGATACCAGCACGCCCGTCATGGCCGCTTCACCAGAAGTGGTACCCGTTGGATCTCCAATTGGGACACCGGCGGGGTAGAGGTGGATAGCGACAATGAGTGGGAACGGCCTGATGCAAAGCGCTCCCGTGCTATGCTGATTCCGCTGACGGCCGATGGTGGAGCACTAGGATCCGTCGACGGACGTTGCTGGGCCCCTGGGGCACCTCGAACGCGTCTTGGAGGTTGATGGTTTGGTGAACCGTGACCGCACCGACCGTATCCCTCGACGGGACGACGTCCCTGACGAAGGGGATGGACGGCCGCGTCGCGATCGCCGGCCTGATCGTCTCCCTCGGGATCCGACATCGACACCAGAACACTATCCTGAGGCTAGTGCAAGGCCGTGGGAGACCGATCCTGCCGATGTCGACCGCTATATCGACGAGCGCGCTGAGCGACCCGCGACCTCCCGGGGCACGCGGCGCCCAACGGCTGCACCCCCGCCTAGAGCCCGACGCGCGGAGGACTCCCCGGCAGAAGCGTTCATCCCACCGTCCGCCTCCGCCCGGTCCCGCGGGAGGAGCGATGCGAGCGGTCCCGAGTGGACGGAGGAGAGCGGTCCCGGTCGCGCGGAGCAGGGCAACTCTCCAAGGCGCCCCATTGAGCCTGGGGACTCTGAGGACGAGGAGCCTTTTTCGGACTCACCGCTTTCCCCGCCGCGAACTCGCCGGGCTGCCGCCCGGCCCCACAGCAGCGGCGCGTCCCGATCCGCTCCGTCCTTGCCGCGTCCGCGCATTCCGGCGGCTATTGCGAAGGCAGATTTGGTCAACGATCCGCTTGCCCTGGCCCTCATTGGCGTGGCGACATTTGGGCTCCTCGTCATGGCGACGATCATGGGGAACCGGTTGGGAGCCTTGACCACGGTGCTGGAGTTACGTTTCGACGCGGCAGGAGCTCCCTATCGCTGGGGCGTTCCTCGTACACTGTGGAACCTTCCACTCTTGGGCACCATGATCACGTTGATGAACGTCGCAGTCGCTTGGTTTGTCTCTCCTCATGACCGATTTGCCAGCCGGTTCTGCATCGCCGCAGCGCTGGGCATCCAACTCCTCATTTGGGTCCCCGTGATTCGGTTTCTCTGGTAAGCACGCCTTACCGCTTCGGCAAAGCAATCTCCCCAACGTCTATCGGCGTCCGACCATGCCTCGCTTTGGCATGACCATTCATACCCCAGGCCGGAGACCTGCCTGGAAGATGGTTTCGGATCGAGCCTTGCCGCCGAGCATCCTGCGGGTGGAGGCATGACAGCCAATGAAGCCGCGTTGAGCCTCCCCGAGTCCTGTTTCATAATGGGTGGTGCACCGGTTGCAACGGTGCAATGACCTGGATCGGCGAGCGCAACAGGCTAGAACGGAGCGTGGACGAGGACCCATGGCCAACCTGATCACCGTCGGGCGGCTCATGCTCCTCTTTGTCGTCGTCTGGGTTGTTTACGTGGGCACAGCCGAAGTCGTCGGCGTCTGCATGCTCCTAATCGCGATTGTTTTCGCCAGTGATGGTCTTGACGGCTACGTGGCTCGGAAGCGCGGCTCCACCTCCGCGTTTGGCGCCGTCTTTGACATCGCTGGCGACCGCATCGTTGAGAATGTGCTCTGGGTGGTATTCGCGCATCTGGGTCACGTTCCAGTCTGGGTGCCCTTGCTCGTCCTGACGCGGGGTTTCGTGGTGGACGGGTTGCGCTCGCTCTCCTACGCAGAGGGAATGACGGCCTTCGGCTCCCGCAACATGATGCGCTCCGCGTTCACTCACTGGCTCACGGCAGGGCGATTCATGCGAGGAGCCTTTGGCTGGGCAAAGGCGGGAGGGTTCGTTTTCCTCACGGGCCTCGAGGCGTCGAAAAAGCCGGATGCCCCTGGGACCTGGGTCAGCGGATGGTACGGCCAGGACGCCTATCTCGCCTTCGGCTGGTTTCTTGTCTGGTCCGCGGTGGTGCTCACGATCATTCGAGGCCTACCGGTGATTTACGACGCAGTCGCCCTCGTCCGGTCAGGCAATGACACTAAGGTGGCGTCACCCGTTAGCCGGCCTTAGGGCGGGTCGCGGCGCGACGCCGCACCATTCTCGCTGCAACCGCTGGCGTGTGCGAGCGACGGCTGCGGCGGGGGGCCGCTGACATGTGTCATTTCCGTGGGTCATCGTATTGCAACGATAGCCACCAAACGTGATAGGGCACCTAAGCGGTGCCCGACCTGGTCCCGGTCAGGGATCCAGTTGATCGGAAAGATGATGGGTTTTCCGTGCCCACGCTAACAGGCACCATTCAACAAGAAACGACCGGATCGAGCACTGGATCTGAGCAAGGGAACGGACCAGGACCCCGCCGGGCACAGTTCCGGCGGGAGGACCGGCGCGAATTTCGCTACCTGCTCAGCATTGGCCTCGCGGTCGCGTTCTCCTGGATTTTCTGGCTCATGCCCGCGCGTCTTCGCCGGCTCATTGCCGATCGCGGCGGTGAGATCTTTTACCGGCGCTCAGCCACGTACCGAGACAACGTCCGTGCCAATCTTCGTCAAGTCCTGGCTGCAGAAACGTCCGAGGAGGAGCTGGACGCGGCAGCACAGCAGATATTCCGGGTCAGCGCCCGGAACTTCATGGATTTGATCCTTACTCCCCGCATCCATCCGAAAGACTTCGTCCGTGGCGTGCCGGTTGTCAGCGGGGATTGGGACATGTTGGACCGTGCTCTAGCCGCGGGCCGTGGCGGCGTGATCATCACCGCCCACCTTGGTGCGTTCGACTACATTGGCCAAACCCTCCACAACCGAGGGTACAAGTTGACCACGGTGACGGGCAGGACGACCGCCCGCTTCGTGTTCGACGGTGTCACCTACCTGCGCCGGTCGCATGGCAACGTCATTGTCGAAGCGACGCCGTCCGGGGTCCGTCGCGTCATGCAGGCACTACGGCGGGGAGAGTGCACCGCCTTCGTCACTGACCGCGATTTCTTCCAGAACGGGAAGCCAGTCACATTCTTCGGACGGCCAACGACGCTACCACCGGGCGCCATCCGCATTGCCCGCGATACCGGGGCGCCTATCGTCCCCGTCTTCGCCCGCCGGACTTCGACCGGCTACGCCATGTCAGTGCACGAACCGTTTGTGGTGGAGAAAACTGCTGATCTTGAAGCCGACATCATGCGGGGGATGGCGATCCTTGTCGGCGTCCTGGAGGAGGCCATTTCGGCGACTCCCAATCAGTGGGTCATGTTCCAGCGGGTGTGGCCAACGGAACCGGTCGACCCTGTCCGCGTCTTTCCGGTCGGGTCGCCGCTCGAGAGCGAACTCTTGGAGCGGTTCGCCGCCGTGCTGCCCTCGCCGCGGCCAACGTCGCGGCGGGACGATCAGCCGGAGCCCCCTGAGGCGGAATCATCCACAGATCGTAGGGACCAACGTTCTCGACCTCCAGCCTTATGATCTCCCCGACCGGCAACTCGCCCGGCACGAAGACCAGCCCATCAACCTCCGGCGCATGGCGCCGGGCTCGTCCCACCGAGATGGGTTCGACCCCGCCAGCGGCATCCTCCGCCTCACCGACGGCCTCGATCAAGACTTCCAGTTGTTGACCGACCAAGTCCCGGTTCTTTCTATGCGAGATCCCCTGCTGCACTTCCATCAGGGTGTTTTGGCGCTCCATTGCCACCTCTGCCGGGACAGCGTCAGCGAGTGATGCCGCCTTCGTCCCGGGTTCCGGTGAGTAGGTGAACGCGCCAACGTGGTCGAATTCCATCTCCTCGACGAACCGCAGCAGGGTCTCAAATTGCTCGTCCGTCTCGCCGGGGTAGCCAACGATGAAGGTGGTCCGCATAGCCACGTCGTTGAGCTTCGTCCGGGCGTGATCTACGAGTCTGCGGGTCATCTCAACATCGCTCGGCCGGTTCATCGAACGCAGCACGGACTTATCGGCGTGCTGGATCGGCATGTCCAAATAGGGCAGGAGCGCTTGGTGCTCTGCCATCACATCCACCATTCGTAACGTCAGTGGGCTTGGATAGATGTAGAGCATCCGGAGCCAGGGCAGGTTCGGCACCTGCTCCGCAATCATCTCCAGAAGTTGCGGCAGACCGTGTTTCATCCCTAGGTCCGCGCCATAGCGGATCGTGTCCTGTGCAACCAGGACGACTTCTTTCGTCCCGCCAGCAACCAGATCAACAATCTCCTGAATCACATGAAGTGGCCGCTTGCTTGCCTGACGCCCCTTGATGCTCGGGATCGTGCAGAAGGCGCAATTGTGGTCACACCCGTCGGCAATCTTGACGTACGCGGACGGACCTGCGTCCCGTCGGCTGAACGTCGTCAGCATCCCCTCACAGCCAGCGACTTCCTGAACGTCCGGCGCCCCAATCAGACCGCCAACCACGTCACCGATGCGGTACCACTCCCGGGTGGTAAGGACGTGGTCGACCCCTGTCGGAAGGTCATCCTTATAGTTGCCGAGCGCAGGGAGGCAACCCGCGGCAATCACGAGCTGCCCGTCCCGGCGGTCTTTCAATAGCTCCTCGATGACCCCGATAGACTCAGCACGGGCGGCGCCGAGGAAGCCGCAGGTGTTCACAATGACCACCTCCGCGTCTTCCGGTCGCTGAGCACCGGTCATTCCCCGCTGCCGGAGCAGGTGGTCCATCCCGTCCGAATCAACGCGATTCTTGGAGCAGCCAAGCGTTACGATATGGAACGCTCGATCATTGAGGGACGGAGGGGACGCCATGGGAATGCTACTCACGAAGGTACTCCTGAATTACCGATAGTTCACAAACTGAAGGGCCACCGGATAATCGGCGGCCTTGAGTGCCTGGATGACCGCCTGGAGGTCGTCCTTGTTTTTCCCCTGAATGCGAAGCGTGTCACCCTGAATCTGGGGAGTCACCTTCTTGAAATCGTCGCGAATCTGCTTCGCGATCTGCTTTGCCACGTCATCCGGGATGCCCTCCCGAAGCTTGACCGTCTGGCGCACGCGGCCTCCAGAGGCCTGCTCCTCCGAACCGTAGTCCAGGATCTTCAGGGAAAGGTTTCGCCGGATCAGTTTCGACTCAAGGATGTCACGGACGGCTTGGAGCGCATACTCGTTCGCGGTCCCGATGGTCAACTCAGCGTCGCCGAGCTTTAACTCCGTCTTGGAGTCCTTCAAGTCGTACCGGGTTTGAATCTCTCGCTCCGCTTGGTCAACAGCATTCTTCAACTCTTGCCGGTCGAACTTGGAAACGACATCAAATGAAACCGTCGAAGCCACCTGCACCCTCCTTCCTATGCAAAAACACCTAAGTCTAGCAGAACCGTCTCTCGCACCGGCTCTCGTCCCATCCTCTCGTCGTCTCGCCGGGATGATGCACCGGTAGCGGTATAGGGGCAACGGACGGGGTCCGATTGGTATCTTGTGCAGTGAATGACGCACTCCTGTGCCAGAAGGCTTCTGGCGACATGTGGCGGCGGCACCAGGAACGTTGAGGATGGCGATACCGTGAGGTCTACGGATGCAATCGATCGACGTCTCTCCCCGCCTCTGGGACGGTCAACCAAGACCCCGAACCGTTCCGTAGGCGGAACCCCGGCCAGCCTCGCACGCCCCCTGTTCGGCTTGCCCATTCTGTACAAGGTCTTGTTGGCCAACGCGGGGATCGTGGTCATTGGTGCCGTAGCCGGTACATGGATCACGCTGCGAATGGCCAAACGCATCCCAGAGCAGAATCACGGGTTGCTGGTGCCCATTTTCGTGGTGGCCGGGATCATCCTGAGCGTCCTCGTCAACTTCATCGTGCTCCGGGCGGCGTTTCGCCCGCTCAGCAATTTGGAGCGTGCCGCTACTGCAGTGCGCCTAGGTGACCTCTCCGTGCGGGCGGAGCAGAGCGCGTTTGGGGACCCACAACTCGCTCACCTCGCTTCGACGTTCAATGCCACGCTGGATGAGATCGCACGGGATCGCAATGAACTCCGGTCCCTCGCCTCCCAAGTCATTCGGGCTCAGGAGCAGGAGCGCAAGCGGGTAGCACGGGAACTCCACGACGATACGGCTCAAGTCCTCTT
>JAUJMG010000028.1:2039-7551 GCA_030446955.1 Thermomicrobiales bacterium | reverse complement strand
TCGGTCCGCGACAATGGCCGGGGCTTTGATCGGCATCGAGCCATTGCAGGCGATCAGCATGGTCTCGGTCTCGGATTGTTTGGGATGGAGGAACGGGTGGCACTGGTCAGCGGCACATTCAAGATCTGGCCGATGCGCAGGGGAGGAACCGAGATCTACGCCTTCATTCCCCTCAACGATCCTCAGGCCGCCAGTGGAGAAGCGGGTCTGTGATCGAGACAGACGTTCGCGGGGATCGCCCAGGGTCCATCCAGATTCTCCTCGCCGACGATCATGGGATCGTCCGCGCCGGATTGCGGGCGCTCCTGGAAGCCCAGCCGGAAATGCGGGTGGTGGCTGAAGCGGCCGATGGCCCGTCGGCCGTGGCGCTGACGAGGCGGCACGTTCCCACCGTGGTGGTCGCCGACCTCTCCATGCCGGGCGGCGGGCTAGAGACCATCCGCGAAATTACCGCGCTCGGGCTTCCAACCCGGGTCTTGGTGCTCACGGTTCACGCGGAGGAGAGATACCTACTCCCGGTGCTCGAGGCCGGCGGCTCGGGGTACGTCCGAAAGTCCAGCGCCCACACCGATCTCCTCGACGCTATTCGAACCGTCGCCCGCGGAGAAGTGTTCCTCGATCCGAGCGCCACGAAGACGCTTCTGCGGGGGTACTTGGGCCGCGTTCATTCAGGAGATGAACTTGATCTCGGGGAAATCCTGTCAGAACGGGAGCGGGAGGTCGTCAAGCTGACGGCGGAGGGGTACACCGCGCAGCAATGCGGCGATATTCTGTCCCTCAGCCCGAAAACCATCGAAACCTATCGCCACCGGGCTATGCAGAAGCTCGGGCTGACCAATCGAGCAGAGCTGGTGCGCTACGCGCTCCGTGCCGGGCTGTTGGGAGCGGACGAAACGTAGAGCCGGGCGGGAGCCCTGTAAGGATTTGTTTGACCCCCAAGGACAAAAACCCCGACATCTTGCGCAGGAATTCACAAAAGCCACCCGTCACCTTGGCCCGTTTCCCTCGACTACAGTACTCACGTCGGGTTCTCGGTACTAGCGCCGAGAACAATCTGATGATCGCCTTGCTGCCTCTACAGGCCGGTGGGCATGGAAGAGGTGCCAGTACCCTCGTGTCCTCGTCGGTTTCCACATACGTTCGGGAGCACGCCACAATGGGATCCTCTGCTCCATCTGCCGTCATCGCTCCCAATCGCTCTCCAAAGGAAGGGAGAACGACCGCCCCGGCCTCGGTCCATCCGAAGTGGCTGGTGGTAGAGCCTCAGGTCGAAGGAGAGATCCAAGACCCTGAAGATGCTGCTCGCTTCTCTGCGTTCATGCAACTGCAGAAAACGGCCGGGGCGCTCGACCGAGCCGCAACCGACGCCCTTGCTGATCTCGACCTGACGGCCGGCGCGTTCGGGGCGCTGCTCGAGCTCCAAGCGGCCGGTGATACTGGTCTCGCTCCCTCGGAGCTAGCGCGTCGCCTTGCGGTAGCTCGCCGGACCGCTACGCTTTACGTCGACATCCTCTCTCGTCAGGGCTGGGCCGAGCGCAGCGCCCATCCTGAAGATCGTCGGATGGTGCTCGCACGCCTCACGCCGAAGGGTCAACATCTGCTGGAAGAGCTTGGGGCCGCCTACAAGCGGCGCCTCGCGGCACTCATGGGCGATATTACCCCGCTCCAGGCCGAACGCCTCCGCCAACTCCTCACGCTCATCGGCTCCGGAGACACCACGGCGACGCGGTAAACGAGGAGGCGGGAAATACTCCGCCTCCCAATTCCCTAGCTGGCGCATGACTGCCCAACCAGCTTCGCTCACCTCTGCTGCGGTGAGCGAACATGCTGGGCTAGATGACGGACTGGTCCACGGCATGTGGCTCCCAGCGGCGGCACAGCACAACTGACCGCTCGGTCACATCTAACCAGCTTCCGCCCTCGCAGACGCGATGACTCTCCCCCACTGGTTGCGCCGTATCGATCATCACCTGCCAAACAGCACTTGAGCGGTGAGTGAACCGTGGCAATCGGAAGGGAACGAGCGTTTCATGGGCGTTCAGCAGAATCAGCAAGGTGTCGCCAAGGACGCGGTTGCCGTACTCGTCTTGCTCATCGATGGCATCCCCGGCGAGACGAAGGCCAAGTGCCCGAGTCTCGGCATCGTCCCACTCGGCGTCCGTCATCTCTTGGCCGTCTGGGCGGTACCAGGTCAAATCCTTCACATCGGAGCCCCGGATGCGGCGCCCCTGAAAGAACTTCCGACGACGCAAGACCGGCTGCTCTTTCCGGAGCGCCACTAACCGGCGCGTGAACTCCAAGAGCGCCTCGTCCCGCTCATCCAGCAACCAATCAAACCAACTCAGCGGATTGTCCTGGCAGTAGGCATTGTTGTTGCCGAGCTGGGTCCGTCCCAACTCGTCACCGCCACAGATCATCGGCACGCCCTGAGAAAGCAGCAATGTGGCGAGGAAGTTCCGCTTTTGCTTCTCTCGAAGGGCCACAATCCCCGGGTCGTCGGTCGGCCCCTCTACACCATAGTTGGCGGAGATATTGTCGTCGCTACCGTCCCGGTTCTCTTCGCCGTTTGCTTGGTTGTGCTTCCGCTCATAGGAAACAAGATCTTCGAGTGTGAACCCGTCGTGGGCCGTGATGAAATTGATGCTGGCATACGGCCGGCGGCCGTCGTTCTGATAGAGATCGGACGACCCGGTCAGGCGGTACCCCATCTCAGCGGCCGGCCTACGATCGCCCCGCCAAAAGGAACGGACCGTATCGCGGTACTTGCCGTTCCACTCCGTCCATAGAACGGGAAAGTTGCCGACCTGGTAGCCCCCCTCGCCGATGTCCCAGGGCTCCGCAATTAATTTGACCTGTGAGAGCACCGGATCTTGATGCACGATGTCAAAGAACGCCGAGAGCCGGTCCACCTCAAACAACTCGCGGGCGAGTGCCGAAGCCAGGTCAAACCGAAATCCGTCAACGTGCATCTCCAGGACCCAGTAGCGCAGCGAGTCCATGATCAGCTGCAGAACCTGCGGGTGACGGACGTTCATGGTGTTGCCCGTTCCCGTGAAGTCCATGTAGTACCGCTGATTGTCGGGAACGAGTCGGTAGTACACCGAGTTGTCGATGCCACGGAAGGAGAGCGTCGGGCCGAGGTGATTGCCTTCCGCGGTGTGGTTATAGACGACATCGAGGATGACTTCGATGCCCGCCGCGTGCAGCGACTTGACCATCCCCTTGAACTCGGCGACCTGCTCGCCTCCGGTCCCGGCACCGGAATAACGGGCGTCGGGGGCAAAGAACCCAATGGTATTGTAACCCCAGTAATTCCGAAGGTTCTTCTTGACCAAGAAACCATCGTCAAGGAAAGCATGGACGGGTAGAAGCTCTACGGCGGTCACGCCGAGCCGCTTCAAATATTCGATAGCGACAGGGTGACCGAGCCCTGCATAGGTTCCACGGAGATCAGGAGGGATACCAGGATGACGAGCGGTGAATCCTTTGACGTGGACCTCGTAGATGACTGAATTGTGCCAGGGCACCCGAGGCGGCCGGTCAATCTCCCAGTCAAAGAACGGGTCCGCGACCACGGCCTTGGGCACTCCCTCCGTGTCGTCGCGATCATCCCTGCTCAGGTCCAGCGCTGGGTCACCGAGGCGATACCCAAAAACGGGGGCCGACCAGTCGACGGCACCGTGAATCGCCCGCGCGTAGGGGTCGACAAGGAGTTTTGCCGGGTTGAATCGGTGGCCTTCCTCCGGGGCATACGGTCCATCGACGCGATAGCCGTAAACCTGGCCTGGCCGCACCCCCGGCACGTAACCGTGCCAGACATGGGCCGTTTGCTCCCTCAGACGGATGCACCCGCGTTCCTCGCCGGAGGCTGGGTGTTCGAAAAAGCAGAGATCTACCGACGTGGCGTTCTCAGAGAAAAGGGCGAAGTTGGTTCCCTGACCGTCCCACGTCGCTCCCAGAGGATAGGGCCTGCCCGGCCAGAGCTTGAGGCGTCGG
Source organism: Thermomicrobiales bacterium (assembly GCA_030446955.1). Classification (GTDB taxonomy): domain Bacteria; phylum Chloroflexota; class Chloroflexia; order Thermomicrobiales; family UBA6265; genus LC2-1. The sequence goes on along the minus strand of JAUJMG010000028.1, from coordinate 3,555 downwards.
CCGGACACTCGCTGGTTCAAGCTCACGGACATTCTCACTCCGGTCAACGTTCCCGACGGAGCCGGATCTTCACGATCTTGCCCGCCGCGCCATGGAAGCCGAACGCCTCACGCGAACCGGCCCCCGTTCTCGGGGGCCAGGTGCTGCATCATTAGTAGCGATGTTAAGGTTCAGTCGTGGCTAGCCGGCCATCTCTGCCAGGACCGGTCAATCGGCCGCATCCACCCCGGTCGTCGCGGCACCCGCTAAATCCTCCGACGCCGAGTCCTCTTCTAGCAAGTGGACGTAGATCAACTCAAACATTTCTTCCGATCCTGCGTGCTCACGTTGCACCGAGGCTGCAGCCGCGGCAGCGTCTGCCGCGTCGACTCTCGCGATGTGCTCCTGCCCGCCGACCTGATAGGTTACATCGTAGAGCATCGCACACCTCCTCGTGGATTCACGCTGCATCCCGATTTGACCCGGACCAAAACCGGGAAGCGAAACGCCCGCTGGACGACCCCGATAGCCCATCATACCGCAGGTTCTGCACCACGGTTCACACCGGGAGCGTCGCCGGCTCACGGAATCCTTGGCGTTCCTCTGAATCCCGCTGCTTGACTTCCCACCCGCTCAATCTCGGCAATGGCGGCATCAAACTGTGCAGTGCCGTCGGCAAACCTTGGGACTGCCGCTGCCACGCGGTCCCAATCCAATCGAAGAAATCCTTGCTGTGCTTCCCGCATCGCCACTAGCGCATCCCCTGCTCCTGCCCGGTAGGCAGCGGCCACGGCAGTAAACCGCTCTGGCGCGCCCGCATCGTCCGCGTACTCGTTGATCTCCCGGACAAGGGTTCTGACCCGTTCTCCACGGACGCGGATATCCACAAGGTTCCGGCTCTTTGACGCGGCAGCGTCACTCAGAGCCTGCGTTTGTGCGGACAACTCACGGAGACGTGGTGCGACGAAGTCGTAGTAGGCGCGCTCGTCATCGGTGAGTTCGGGAACGCTCGGTGGAGGTGTACCGGGATCGACTGAGGTGACTAGGAAGCCTTGGAGCGTGGGATACGCGGCCGACGATAGGGCAATGCAGACCAGTGCCACGGCGACCAGAAGGGCTGCGCGACGTGTCGGAAGTCCGGCGAAAGATCGTGGAGCGGCAGACCAGCGACGCATAGCCTCTCCATGATACGCCGGCACGACCGTGGGATTATGCAAGGAGGCTGTGATGGCCGGAGCGAGACCGGCGGCCTCGCTACGTCCGCGGCAACTCGCGGGGAGCGCGGCCTCGGAACGCGGCTTGCGAGCCGTGTTTAGCACCTCTTATGCTCCTGGCTCAGAGTCTTGGTCAGGGACGCAAAGCGCGGTGAGCCGGTGCGGGGCTCACGGGCACGAGCCGGAGGAGTCAGCGTGGTACATGAGGTTGGAACGGCGGCTGTCGCGCCACCATCAAGCATCCTCATCGAGCATCTGTCCCCGGAGTTGGACTGCGGCCGGTACCCGGTTAAGCGGGAGGTCGGGGACGTGCTCCGCGTCGA
>JAUJMG010000028.1:0-1939 GCA_030446955.1 Thermomicrobiales bacterium | reverse complement strand
CAGAGCTATCGGTGGTGGTGGATCGCGTACGAGCGCGGTACGCGGCTTGGTATGAGTTGTTCCCGCGCTCAGCCGGACGCCTGCCGGGACAGAGCGGCACGTTCGCGGACGCGGCCACACGTCTACCGGTAATTGCGGCGATGGGCTTCGATGTCGTCTACTTCCCGCCGATTCATCCCATCGGCCGGATCAACCGCAAAGGACCGAATAACACCCTGGTTGCCGGTCCGGATGACCCGGGCAGCCCCTATGCGATCGGCAACGAGACCGGCGGTCATGACGCCATCGAACCATCCCTCGGGACGTTGAACGACTTCCGCGCCTTCGTCGAAGCGGCTCGTGGGTTGGGGATGGACGTCGCCCTCGACTTCGCTATCCAGTGCGCGCCGGACCATCCCTGGGTAAAGGACCATCCCGACTGGTTCTACGTGCGACCAGACGGGACGATCAAGTACGCGGAGAACCCGCCGAAGAAATATGAGGATATCTATCCGATCAATTTCCAAACCGCCGACTGGCGCAATCTCTGGGAGGAACTGAAGCGCATCGTGCTCTTCTGGGCCGACCAGGGAGTGACAACATTCCGCGTCGACAACCCGCACACCAAGCCAACCGTGTTCTGGGAGTGGCTCATTGCAGAGGTGCAGCAGTCCCACCCAGAGACGGTCTTTCTATCGGAGGCGTTCACCCGCCCGAAGGTGATGAAGGCCCTCGCAAAGGCCGGCTTTACGCAGTCCTACACCTATTTCACGTGGCGCAACTTCAAACGGGAGATTACGGAGTACCTGACCGAACTCACCCAATCCGAAATGGCGGAGTATTTCCGCGGCAACTTCTTCACCAATACCCCGGACATCTTGCCCGTCATCCTCCAGGAAGGGGGCCGTCCGGCCTTCAAGATGCGCCTCGCCTTGGCCACGACACTCTCCTCCGTCTACGGTATCTACAGCGGCTACGAGCTCTGCGAGGCAACCCCAGTTCCAGGCAAGGAGGAATACCTCAACTCCGAAAAATACGAGTACAAAGTCTGGGACTGGGACCGGCCTGGCAACATCATTGACTATGTCACCGCCCTCAACCGCATGCGGCGGGAACACCCGGCGCTGCACGAATATGACAACTTGCGCGTCTACACCGCGGACGACGACAACGTCATCTGCTACGGCAAGGCCACGGCCGATCACTCCGACATCGTCGTTGGTGTGGTGAATTTGGATCCGTTCCAGCCGCACGAGTCGGCAATCCATCTGCCGGTCGAGGAATTCGGCATCAAACCGGACGAGCAGTACCGGGCCACCGACCTCCTGTCGGGGGAAACGTTCATCTGGACGGGTGGCACCCAGCACCTACGGCTGGATCCGCACAATGAGCCAGCGCGATTCTTTTCGCTGCAACGCTGGGCCCGGGTGGACTACGCTGAGCCGTGTTTTTGATTGGAGGGACTGACCTCCGGTGCGACGGTATACCGCGTCAGACATGCTCGACGTGAGACTGACGCTCGTGGTCTTGTCGGTGCTGAGGAGATCGCCCAAAACCATTTTCGAGAGGCTTCTGCATGACGAAGCACTCCGTAGATCCTACATCCCGCGTCCTGTTCGCCTGAGCGATTCCAGAGTCATTTAGACGGCTGACGTCGGCGGCGCCGACGAGACATTGAAGGAGGAAACCAACCGGCCATGCTGAACCGCGATGAGTTGTGGTTCAAGGACGCGATCTTCTACGAAGCGCCCGTGAAGTCGTTTGCCGACTCAAGTGGGGACGGGATGGGCGACTTTCGGGGCATGATCGACAAACTCGATCACATCAGGGACCTCGGGGTGGACTGTATCTGGCTACTGCCAATGTACCCCTCACCTGGCAACGACGACGGTTACGACATCTCCGATTTCCTCTCAATCCATCTCGACTATGGGACGGTAGACGACTTCCGCGAGTTCCT
>JAUJMG010000237.1:1238-6551 GCA_030446955.1 Thermomicrobiales bacterium | reverse complement strand
GATGAGCGCCATTCCGCGCGTAATAGGGAAGTTCCTGGTCACCCTTGGCCCCGCCGGCGATATCCGCACCTGACTCGGTTGTTGTCTCGTCATCCGGTTGTGCTTGCCCGGTCTCCTCGAGGTGCCCAGCCACCGTCTGCTCGGTGGCCACCGTGATGGATCGCCCCTTGCCGGTTCGGGTCCGCTTGCGGTGGGTGGCGTTGGTCACCACTGCCCCATCGGGGGAGGTCGTCAGTTCGCGGGGCTCCAATTCCATTAGGCCTCCTCTCCGTGGCGATCGATGCTCTGCCTTCCGTATCCCAATTACCGGACGCCAAACGACGGCAACCACCTCCTCTCCGCACTGCTCCGCTCGCGATGCTTTCGGGTGTACCCGTTGCTGGGTGATCATCTCCCGGCATTCGCCTTCCAAGACGAAGGTTCAGCCCGAGCTGGTTTATAATCATCGCCGGCGTATCAACTGCGTCCAATGCTACTCTAACTATAGTTGATGTGTCCAGTACGTTTCTTCAGCTATAGTTTAGGTTCCGCGTTTGGTGCATAATCATGGAGGCGTTGACCAGCATGCCCAACGAGGAGCCGACAAGTAGGAGTACGCTCGCGGAGAAGCTCAACCATCTGTTCGCTACCGTCCATCCGCCTGGACGTGGCGAATACACCTTCGAGGAAGTGGCGGAAGGGATCGCCGGGCGACAGGGGGTTAACATCTCCCATACGTACATCTGGCAGTTGCGCACCGGGCGGCGCACCAACCCGAGCATGAACGTGTTGGAGGCGCTGGCCGACTTCTTCGGCGTCAGCCCGAGCTACTTCTTCGACGACGAGGCCGCCGCGCGAATCGATGCGCAGCTCGAGTTGCTCGCGGCCATGCGCAACGCCTCGGTTCGGCGGATCGCGGTGCGCGCCGCGGATCTCTCGCCCGAGAGCCTGCGCAGCCTCACGGATCTAATCGAGCGTTGGCGACAGTTGGAAGGGCTGCCGGATGGAGAGGACAGGGGCGACCGGCCATCACCGGGGCAGCAGGCCAAGGACGGCAGGTAAGGGAGGACGGCCGGTTATGGACCTGAAGACAACCATGAACTTGAGGGCATTGCGGAAGCGGTGCGAGGCACGGGTGCGGGAGATGGTCCTCCCCGTGCCGTTCGACGCATATGCGTTCTGCCGAATGCTGGCGTCACAGCGGGGGCGCCCCATCCTGCTTCGACCGATGGAGATGGGGCGGGGGCGGAAGGCGTGCGGCCTGTGGCTCGCCACCGACGCCGCCGACTTCATCCTCTACGTGCGGGCAACGACCTATTTGCACCAGCAGCACATCATCCTCCACGAGGCGGCGCACATCCTGTGCGATCACCAGCCAGCCCAGGGAGTCGCGGCGGGAAGGTCTACAGCGCTGTTTCCGGAGCTGGATATGGAGCGGCTGCAGGTCGTGATGCAGCGCAGTGCCTACCTGGCCGATGAGGAGCAGGAGGCGGAAATGATCGCGACCCTCCTGCTTAAGCGCATCGCTACGGCTATACCCGCGGCCGGATTCGCCTTGCCGTCCGCAACACCGGCCGATCCAGCCGCCGCCGCCCTCGTGAAGCGCCTAACGTCCTCCCTCGCAGACGAGGGTGGAGATAATGGCTGGGATGCAGCGACTGAAGGCGTAATGGTCGCACTGTGACCGCCGGAACCCTGGCGATTATCTGTGGGCTTGGCGTCCTCGCCTGGGCCACGGTCCTCTATAAGGGCCGCGCGCTGTGGCAGAACCCACGCGATGCGGCAATATGGGTGTATTGGGGCGGCTTTCTCTGCCTCGCCGCCACCCTCACTCTGCCGCTACCCGCCGTCTTCAGATGGATCGACGAGCTGGTGGGGCTTCAAGGCTTCGCCTATCTGCTCAGCGATATGGCGGGGTTGCTGGCTTGCTGGACTTGGCTCGCGTACCTCTACCGCCTGAATACGCCCGATCCGGCCGCCATGCGGGCGAGCCGGCGGCTTGCCTTAATCATCGCCGCGGCGCTGGGGTTTATGGTGCTACGTTTCACGGTGGCGCCCGGGCGTGTGGAGCACCAACTCGGACCCGATCGGGTCGCGGTCTACATGGCCCTCTACCGCTTGATCTACCTCGGCGTCATGGGCCTGCACTTCGCCCACGCGATCCCGTTGTTGAGGGACTACGCTGCGGTCGTTCCCGGTCCGGCTTTGCGTGCGCGTTTACGGCTGATGACCTGGGCCGCGGGGTTCGGCCTCGGCTTTGTCGTCTACGAGAGTCTCCGAGTCATTCCTCCGCCACTACCGGAGATTGGCGGCGCGCTCCTGATGCTGATGCTGGTGCTGCTGCTGGTTGCCGGCTTCACCCTCGGCGCCTGGCGCAGCTTATGGCGCGGATTGGTACGTCGCTGGTCCGCCCCCGCCGCGGCGCGCGACTGGTTCGAGCGTTTCCGCGTCTGCCGTTGTCTCTACCCGTTGTGGCGGGCGCTCTACCCGGTCAATCCATCCATCTCCTTCTTGCCGGCACCGGCGCCCTTCGGCATCTGGGTGTTGGGTCGAGACATTTCGTTCTGCCTCTGGCGGCAGGTAATCGAAATCCGGGACTGGTCGCTCGAGTTGCGACCCTATCAAATGCCCGAAGCTTTGCGTCTCGCCGAGGAACTCGGCCTACGTGCCGGACTGCCGCCCGTGGATCTTGCGCCGCTCGCCGAGGCCGCTCGGTTGGCCGCGGCGCTGCACCTCTGGCACCGGGCTCTTCATGGGGCTGTCCCCGGTCCTCCCGGACCCCAGCACGTAATTGGCGCCAATGAACATGCCGACATGCCACCAGAAGGCATTGAGCCGGACGATGAGATCGCTGACCTCGTCCGAGTGGCCCACTATTTCGCACACTCGCCGCTGGTTCGTGTCGTCGTGACACGGCTCGACGAATCCCTCCACTCGGAGACTTACACCAGCTCTGCGCTGCATCCCCCCCCTTGATCGATGATGCCCACTGGGATCGGTGCAAGGGCCAGGCCGTGGAAGAGATCGCGTTCTCGGGGGTCATCGGGGGCGACGGGGGGGACCGCTCGCGTGTAACTCTCGGCGGCGACGAAGGGGCGGCGCAGCCGCCGTGGGAGGCGCTGGAGGCGGGCCAGGCTGCCGAGTTGCGTGCGGTGGCACCAGAAGGCGCGGTCCTTGACGGCGAGCCAGGGGCCGACATCGATCGTACAGGTCGGCGGGGTTACTTGTGTCGCGACCGCGAGCAGATCGACGTCACCGTTCTCCCCGAACCGTCGTGGGTCGCGCCCGAAGAGGCGCAAGAGGGTTACCGCCAGCCGGACAGGGCGGGCATCGAACGTCTTGTAGTAGAGCTTGGCGGCAGCCCACGGGGTAAGGCCGGCTGGTGCGCACCTGGGCGAGTATTCGGGGTTACCGGCAGCCGTGAAGGCCGCGCGGGTCGTCTCGTGGATGTGGATGTGATCGGGATGCCCGTAGTCGCCGTACGGTCCGAACGTGATCACTACCTGTGGCCGAATCGCTCGGATCAGCGCCACGAGTTGGCCTGTGACGCGCTCCATAGGCGCGGCGACGAACGCGTCAGGGTGCTGCGCATCCACGGCGCCCGGCATCCCTGAGTCGCGATACCCGAGGAAGTGGATTGCGGTCAGCCCCAGGGTCTGCGCCGCGCAGACCAACTCCGCCGTCCGCAGATCGGCGGCCGACTCTTCGCCGCGCAGCCGCGGCTCGATCGTGCCGCACTCACCGCGCGTCGCGCAGACGTAATGCACCTCGACGCCGCCCAAGCTATAGCGGGCGATCGTGCCGCCGCTGCTGAACGTTTCATCATCGGGATGGGGATAGACGACCAAGAGCCGGTGAGCGGGAGCCATAGCTGCCGATCGCAGCCAGTGGGACTCGATCGCCAGCGGCTGAAGGTCGGGCCAGGTCGCGGGCTTGAGCGACACCATTATGGGCACCACCGCGGGTGTCAGAGCAGTACTATGCATGGTCTCCTTAGGCTCTCGTCCTCGAAGTCGCTTACGGCTACTCGGCGTCTCCGCCACGCGCGTCTAGATCAAGTGGAACTGCGTCTGCCTGCCCGCGAGCCAGGAGACCACGCCCCCGGTCAGGGCGGCGTCCTCCTCCAGGGCGATCTTGACTTCCTGCCCGCCCCACTCCGGCACCGGGTGCAGGACGTTCAGCTCGATCGCGTAGCAGGTGTCGTCGAAGAGCTCGTAGTCGCCATTCCCCGGCACGCCGTCCTGGCGGTCCCACAGCCCAATCGTCGGCCCCGCCGCGTGGCCGTGGTAGCCGAGGGGATGGCTGTAGACGCTGGGCGTCAGCCCCTCATCGCGCGCCCGCGCCAATGCATCGCGCAGCACTTCGTTGCCCGTGCAACCCACGACCATCGCCGCGCAGAGAATTTCCTGTAGCCGGTTCCCGGCCGCCAGCGCGGCGACGAGGCCGGCGGGGGCGTCGGCCTCGCCCGGCCGGCGAATATAGGCGTGCTGCTGATGGTCGGTCGCCAGGCCTAGGTAGGTGAAGCCCATGTCGCAGTGCAGCAGGTCGCCGGGAACGATCAGTGTGCGCGTGTCCCCCTTGTCATCGTGCCGCTTGCCGGCCGCCTGGATCGAGATGGTCGGCTGGAACCAGGCCGCCAGCCCGGCATCGAGCATGGTCTGCCGCATCCACCAGACGACGTCGTCGGTCGTTGTCACGCCCGGTCGGATGGTGCGCGGCGAGAAGGCCTCGGCGATGATCGCGTGCCCCAGCGCCACGATGCTCGGGTAGACCGCCAGCTCGGCGGGGATGCGCCGCTCCAGCCAGCCTACGCAGAGCCGCTCCGCCCCTTTGACGCGGGCCAGGTACGGATCGCCGAGCGCCGCAGCGATCCGCGCGTACTCGTGGTGGGTCAGCCCATCGCCGAAGGCGAAGGTCGCCGAGGTGTTGAGCCCAATTGTGCGCGGGTCGCACTCGCGCACGATCCGCGCCAGGCAGGCATCCTGCTCCTCGGCGTCCGGGTCCCAGCTGCGGGTGTAGAACTCCCCGAAACCGTAGCGGTCCAGGCTGATCCGGTCGACGCCGCCGTCCGGGCGGCGGCTGAAAATTAGGATGGTGCGGCGACGTGCGGCCATGGCCGGCTCGGGCAGCAGCGTCAGAATGATCGGATCCTCGTTGTACTCGCGCGCGGCGACGATCCACAGGTCGAGCCCCTCGCGCTCCATCAACGCCGGGAGGACCGTCTCCAACCGCTGCCGCAGCCAGCGGTTGCGCACCTCCGCCCTCCCCCGGAGCGGGAGGATACGCTCGCGCAGCGCATCCGCAAAGGCCCCCTGATAGGGCGTCGTCGACGTG
>JAUJMG010000237.1:0-1138 GCA_030446955.1 Thermomicrobiales bacterium | reverse complement strand
AGCGCCGGTCCACGGCGGGGCTCAGCACCAAGTTGCCCAGCCCTGTCTCATCTTCCAGCGTGACGAACGTGACACCGTGTGCCGTCGGCGGACGCTGCAGGACGACCAGTCGCCCGGCCACGGTCACCGCTCGGCCTGCCGGCGCGTCGGCCAGCGCGGCGAGCGGGAGCACACCGCGCGCCGCGAGCGCCGCCCGTTGGGTCGCGACCGGGTGGCCGCTGAGCGGGATGCCGGTGGCCCAGGCTTCGCCCGCCACCCGATCCAGGGTGTCCTCCAGCGGGAGAGCAACTACCGGGACCGGGAACGCCAGCCCCAACACGCCACGCCAGGTGCCGGGCAACTGCCAGAGGAGCCGTCGCCGGGGTTGTTTCCAACGATCGCAGGCGCCGCTCGCGATGAGCGTCGCGATCATCTCCGACGCGAGGAATGCTCGCCCGCGCCGGCAGAGCTCCGCGAGGTCGCAGAACGGACCGCGTTGCTCGCGCTCAGCGACGAGCGCCCGGCCCGTCGTCTCGGCTAGGCCCCGGACGTAACGCAGGCCTAGCCGCACCTTGCCGTCCTCGATGGTGCAGTCATAGGCGCTGCGGGCCGGGTCCGGGCCGCGAACTGCTACCCCATGGCGACGGGCATCGCCGATGATGACGCTTGGGGGATAGAAGCCGCCCGGCTGCGCGTTGAGGCGGGCGGTGTAGAAGGCGACTGGGTGATGCGCCTTGAGCCAGATGGTCTCGTAGGCCAGCCGCGCGAACGCCACCGCGTGCGCGCGCGGGAATCCATAGCCGGCGAACGCGGCGATCTGGCGGAACACCTCGTCCGCGACTGGTGCGGCGACACCCTTCTTCGCCGCCCCGTTTAGGAAGCGCTCCTCGAGCGCGGCCATCTTCCGGCGACTGCGGTGCCCGCCCATGGCCCGGCGCAGTTCATCGCCTTCCCCGGACGTGAAGCCCGCCAAGACCGTCGCCACTTCCAGGACCTGCTCCTGGAAGAGCAGGATGCCCAGCGTACTCGCCAGCACCGGCTCCAGCAGGGGATGGGCATAGGTGACCAGTTCCTCGCCGGCGCGTCGCCGCAGGTAGGGATGGATCTGCCCCGACTGGATCGGCCCTGGGCGGATGATCGAGATCTGCCGCACCAGGTC
>JAUJMG010000236.1:3137-6566 GCA_030446955.1 Thermomicrobiales bacterium | reverse complement strand
GCGCGCTCATCCAATCGTAGACCGGCGCGTAGTTGAGCAGGATGCGGGAGTCGCCCGGTCCAACCTCGGCGCAGAAGCCCCCGCCCCCCTTGCCCTCCCGCGGCCCGGCGTCGATCCAGCGCTCGCCGACCGCACGCCGGGCGAGGGCCGCGAGCTTGGGGGAGAATTCGCCGAACCGCTCGGTGATGAAGACGGCCGCGTCGGCGAAGGGCCACGTCCGCCCGGCGCCGACCGGGGCGCTCTGGTCGTACCAGGTAAGGATCGGCAGCCCCAGGAGGTGCGCCTTGGCCCGCAGGTAGCGCCGGTACTCGGGAAGGGCTTCCCGGATTCCCCCCAGCAGCGCCTCAAGCGTAGGGCGGTCAACATGGTTGGCGAAGAGCGCAGCGTCGAGTGGATCTGCCCAGTGCCGGCGACGGGTCAGCGTCTGGGTCTCGCCCTTGACCCCATTGAGCGCCGCAGCAAGCGGCACGGCCTGGCTGTGCCAGGAGGACAATCCCGCCTCGTGAGCGCGGCGCCGCACATCCCGGTTGGGGTGGTACGCCAGATTGGCAATCTCGGTCAGGGGCAGCTCGCGCTCCTCCCCGTCCAGTTCGAGTCTGGCTGTGAGCCGGGCAGCGAGATCATTGCGCATTCTGCTCCAGGCCGCCCCGCCAGAGGGGCCGAGTTCGGCGGCGAGGGCTTCTTCGGCCGGAGACATCAGGTGCGCTGCCGCGAGCTTCGTCCGCCGCAAGGGATCGGCGTGCTCGCGGGCGAGCTGTGAGCGTTCGATCAGGGCCTCGACATCGAGCGAGCCAATCCAGGCGGTGAAGCGGGCGGTCAGCCGCGTCAGCGGCACTTTTCGCTGCTGGAGGTCGGCGTAGGCCGCCTGCACCCGCTCGTCCCGCGTGTCAGCCTCCACGAGGCAGACGAGATAGCCCTCCAGCCGGCGCGTCGCCGCCAGCACCTCGTTGTAGCGGACGATCACCCCCTCGACGGCTCGCACGGTGTCGTCGTCGAGTGGAGCCGGGCTGCGCTGGTCAACCCTGTGGGTGTCGAAGAGGGCAGCCAAGGTGTCGACGGCCTGGCTCGCATCCTGGATCGCCCCGGCGAACTCTGGCGAGTCGACGCTCGGAAAGACGCTCTCCAGCTCCCAGCGGGGCAACGCGTCCGCTTCCGTCACCATGGCCCACTCCTCCGCCGCTTGCCTGGCACTCATCGCCTATGCCGTCATCGACCATATGACTGACCAACCGCGGTTCTACCCAGCGCCGCTGGATGTGAGCTGCCTGTGCTACAGCGATGGTCGAGTGGTGGAGAGAACTCGTCAACCCCCTCCCTCTGGCACGCTCTGGCGGATTCGCCTTGACAGGCGGCGGCGCGGCGTCGTCAATGTGCGCGTCGGTCTCGCGCTGCCCCCTTGGTCGAGCGGGTGGCCACGCCGGAAAGGGTTCCCCTTGATCTCGAAGCTGCTCCTGCCGTTCCTTCCTCTGGCCGCCCTGACCTTGGCTGCCGTTCCCAGTGGCGGCGCCGAAGAGGGAGACGGCTCGCAACCGTCAGAGCCGCCTCCGGGGTCGCCCCCGTCCCCGCTGGACGAGCCGCCGGTCGTGACCAAGCACGAGTTGCGGATCGGTGACAAGAAGCTCCAGTACTTCGCGACCGCCGGCCTGATGCCGCTCAAGAACGACAAGGGGGAGACTGAGGCCCGGATCTTCTTCGTCTCCTACACCCTTGACACCCCCGAAGGGGACCGAAACCGGCCCCTCATGTTCTCGTTCAACGGCGGTCCCGGGTCCTCCTCGGTTTGGCTGCACCTCGGCGGGCTCGGACCCCGCCGGGTCCGCATGCTCGACGACGGCGCGATGCCCCCGCCCCCGTTCCGCCTGATCGACAACGAGCAGTCCTGGCTTGAGGAGACGGACCTCGTCTTCATCGACCCGGTCGACACCGGCTACAGCCGCGCCAGCACCCCGGAGTTGGCCAAGCAGTTCTGCGGGGTCCAGAAGGATCTGGAATCGGTCGGCGAGTTCATCCGCCTCTATCTGACCCGCTATCGGCGCTGGTCGTCTCCCCTCTTCCTGGTCGGGGAGAGCTACGGCACCTTCCGCTCCGCCGGCTTGGCCGGCCACCTTATCGAGAAGGGGATCGCGTTCAACGGAATCGTGCTCGTCTCCAGCATCCTCAACATGCAGACGGCCCGGTTCGACGAAGGCAACGACCTGCCCTACGCGCTCTTCTTGCCGACCTACGCGGCCACGGCCTGGTACCACCGCAAGCTGCCGCCCGATCTGCAGCAGCAAGGCCTTGCCGCAACACTGGCCGAGGTGGAGGCGTGGGCCGCAGGGGAGTACCCGGTTGCGCTTGCCAAGGGCAGCGCCCTGGGCACGGAGGAGCGCGCGGCCGTGGCAGAGCGCCTGGCGCGCTACACGGGGTTGTCCACCCGCTACGTGGAGCAGAGCGACCTGCGGATCCAGATTCACCGCTTCTGCAAGGAGTTGCTGCGCGAGGAGCGGCGCACCGTTGGGCGGCTGGACAGCCGCTACACCGGCATCGACGCCAGCGAGGTGACGGAAACCCCGGACTTCGACCCGAGCCTGAGCGCGATTCGCCCGCCTCACACCGCGGTGCTCAACGACTACCTCCGGTCGGAGCTGGGCTACGAAACCGACGCCGAGTACCACATCCTGCGCGGGTTGGATTGGGACTGGGGCTCGGCCAAGGAGGGCTACCCGAAGACGAGCGGGGCGCTGAGCAGCGCCTTCGCCAAGAACCCGTACCTGCGCCTCTTCATCGCCTCCGGCTACTACGACCTGGCTACGCCCTACTTCGCCACTAACTACACCCTTCGACACCTGCCTCTTGACCCGGCCACACGGGCGAACGTGCGAACGGAGGAGTACGAGGTCGGGCACATGGTCTACCTAGAGAAGCGTGCCTTGACCAAGCTCAAGGCGGACGTGGCCGGCTTCATCGTGGACGCCACCTCGTTGGCGGAGAAGCCCCTGCGTGCGTGAGGCGGGTATCTGGGCCTCTTGGCGGACTGACGCCACATCTCTCAGTAGGGTGGTCCTTCCCCTCAGGCGTCAGTGTCTCCGTGCGGCCGGGATAGATTTTCCGGCGCACTCCACGAAGCGCCTGCGGAGCTGAGCACGGACGGCGAAGCGATCAACCAGCGGCCCCGTGAGGCATCCAGCAGTGCGGCCGCTGGGTGTTGGTTGCACCACGGCAACCGCGGGCGCCTCTTGCATGCTGGAGTGTTGATGAGCGGGAACGAGGATGCTGCCAGGGGGTGATGTCACCCGACACTCAGACAAGGCCTTGGCGGTGGGCGAAGGCAGCGGCAGCCGATCGGGAAGTCAAGCTCAGCTTGCCGAGGATATTGGCGACGTGGGTGCTGGCGGTGCGCGGGCTGATGAAGAGGGTCGCCGCGATCTCAGCATTCGTGCTGCCCTC
>JAUJMG010000236.1:0-3037 GCA_030446955.1 Thermomicrobiales bacterium | reverse complement strand
CGGCCGCTGCCCAGCTTGCTCTCAAGCTCGCGATACAGGGCCAGGCTCTCCTGAAGACGGGAGACTGCCCGATCCGGGTCGCCTTGCAGCAGCGCCGCGTACCCGCGCTGGCCGAGCACGGCAGCGATCCCGTCCTGGTCGCCCACCGCTCGGATCAGGCCCTCGGCTTCCTGGAAGCAGGCCTCAGCCCGGCCGTGGTCGCCCGCGTGGAGGGCGAGGGTCCCGAGCCGGTTGAGGGCGAAGGCGGCGCCGTAGTCGCTGCCGGCCTCCCGATACAGGGCGACGGCTTCGCCCAGGGCTTCCCTGGCTCGGACGTGGTCGCCTTGCAGGAAGGACAGGACACCCTCCGCGTGGAGCGCCTTGGCCCGTACGCCCGCCGGTAACCCCGCGCTGCGGGCGAGGGCGTGCTCCAGCCAGCGGCGCTCCTGGGCGTAGTGGCTGTGGTGTTCCCAGTAGCGCAGCAAGGCGCCGGCCAGGCACAAGCCCTCTTCTAGCCGCCCTCCTTGCAACGCCCAATCCAGCGCGCCGCGCAGATTGTGATGATCGCGCTCCAGGCGGTCCAGCCAGATGACCTGCTGTGGACCCGTCAGCTCCGGCTCGGCCCGGTTCGCCAGCGCGAGGTAGTGGGCGAGGTGGGCGTCCCGTGCCTCCGCCTCCTCGCCGGCCTCCTCCAGCCGCTCCAGGCCGAACTCCCGTAGCGTCTCGAGCATCCCGAGCCGGGCCTCTCCGCCGGCCTGCTCCCGCTGCCGGAGAAGGCTCTTATCGACCAGCGAGGAGAGGCCGTCGAGGATGTCGAGCGGGGTGTCAAGAGGATCTGTTGACGCCGAGGCGTCCGGGTTGCCGCGACTCACCGCTTCGGCTGCCTCCAGATCGAAGCCTCCGGCAAAGACGGAGAGGCGGCGAAAGAGCGCTTGCTCTTGCGGGGTGAGGAGACCGTAGCTCCAGGCACAAGCTTCTCGCATGGTCCGCTGACGGGCCGGCAGATCCCGAGGCCCACCCGTCAGGACCTGGAGCCGGTTACTCAGGCGAGCCAGGAGCGCAGGGGGAGAAAGGATTTTGCTTCGGGCGGCCGCCAACTCGATCGCCAGCGGCAAGCCATCAAGCAGGGTGCAAATGGTCGCGATGTCCGCCGCGTTGGTCTCGGTCATCACGAAACTAGGGCGAACCGCCCGGGAACGCTGCACGAACAGGGCAACAGCGTCGTTTGCCTCCAACTGGGGGAGGGGTGGCAGGCGGTTGGGGTTGGGCAGCGCGAGTGGTGAGACGGGGAACTCCTGCTCCGCCGTAATGCGCAACCCCGCCCGGCTGGTGGCCAGCACCCTGAGGTCGGGACACGAGGCGATGAGGGTGGCGATCTCCGGCGCCGCCGCGGCAACCTGCTCAAGGTTATCGAGCACCAAGAGGATGTCCTGCTCGCCGAGACTCACCGCGAGGTGCTCCCAGAGCGGCCGGTCACCCTCCTCCCGCACGCCGAGGGCACGGGCGATGGCGGCCAGCACCAGGGCCGGATCACGGACCGGCGAGAGATCAACGAAGGCCACCCCAGTGGCGAACTCCGGCGCTAACGTTTCGGCAACACGGAGGGCCAGGCGTGTCTTTCCGACCCCTCCAGGACCCGTAAGCGTGACCAAGCGCCGTTCGCCCTGAAGCAAAAGGGCACAAACCCGGTCTACCTCGGGCTCCCGTCCCACAAAGGACGTCAACGGGGTTGGCAGGCGCACGCTGAACTGAGCCCGGTCCCGGAGGGGCATCAGAGGGACCGAGACCGTGTTAGATCGATCGACGGACATCGCGTCGGCCACAAAGAAGTCCTAGGTTGAACGCATGCCACGCAGACTCATCATGGGGGCCGGGTTGGTGGCTCGTCAATCACCCATTAGTCCGGGGCGACATCCTTGAACGATCGATCCGGCGAGCGATCTGGGCCTACCCATCTGAAGTCTACGGCGAGGCCTAACCGGCCGGCCGAGCGCTTGAGGGAAGGCCGACCAGTTAGGCCTCGTAGCTGGAGACGAGTTCGGGCAGTTGCATGTCCGGTGGCGGGTTGTTCAGATCGACTCCAGTCATCTCAGCCAGCCGTCGTTTGAATCACTGGTCAAAGTCGTCCTGGGACTGGACGAACTGGCCAAAGGCCTGGTTGAAGTCCTGGCTCTCCATGTAGGCCACGAGCTGGTCACCGCCCGGCACCGAGGCAATGAACCAGTACTCCCTAGTGATGCCGATGCGCCGCTCGGAGCGGTCATAGTCGGCCTTCCGCTCGGTATCGAGTTCCCGCTGGAACGCCCGGGCTTCCTCGGTCTTGCCGGGTAGGATCGGGAAGACGACGCAGATATGGTCCATCACGTACCTCCTGGCTTCCGATGGCTGCCACATCGCTTGGACTGTTGGGCTCGGAGAACCATCCCTCACCCTACACCCGCTGCTTGTCGTGTCAAGCCTGTCCGTTCAGCGCTCGCTCGGACTGCCAGCCGCTGGGGCACTGGTCCAGCGCTTGGGCGGTCAGCGGGGCACACGGCGACGCGAGAGGACCCAGTGGCCTAACGCTGAAGGCGAGGTGGGATCTCCGGCGCCGCGAGGGACAACACGACCATGACCAGTCCCACGATGGGGAGAACCGCCATCGCGTCGGCGAACGATCCGGTCGCGTCGCGCACCGCGCCCCCGACGACGGGTCCCAAGGCCGAGCCCGCGTAGCCGATGCCGAGCACCATCCCTGCGACTGACCCGGTGCGGCCGCGGGGGGCGACATCAGTCGGCAGGACCAACGAGAGCGCGAACACCGCTGCCACTCCCGCCCCGGCAAGCGCTGCCCACAACCAGCGCCAGCCGTCGGCGAGGGGCGCGTAGGTTAGCCCGAGGGCTCCGGCGCTGAAGAGGAGGCTGGCTCCAATTAAGGGTGGCCTTCGTGCCCCGAGCCGATCCGAAAGGGCCGGCGCTAGAAGAATCGCCGGAAGCGTGGCGGCATTGAACGCGGCGAAGAGAGCGCCGGCCTGGCCCGGACTTAGGCCGAGGTCTTCATAGGCGGCCGGCAGCCAGG
>JAUJMG010000235.1 GCA_030446955.1 Thermomicrobiales bacterium | reverse complement strand
ATGGGCACCAACGCCATCGCCGTGCTGAGCGGCTGCCGGCAAGACCGGTCTGGCACATGGTTCTTGCCAACTGGACCGAATGACCCACGCTTACCGGAGCCGATCCTCACTCCGGAGGAGGAGCGGCAGACGGCCGCCCTGCGGGCCCAAATCGAGGCTCAGCTCTCGCTCTCGGACTTCGCCGCCACGCTGCCCTCCTGGATGCCGGAGCAACTGGACCGGCTAATGGGACAACCTCCCTTCGTCAAACGGCCGGTCACCGGCTGGCGCGACCCGAGCGTGATGGTGGGCAACCTCCCGTCCCAGTACGCCCCTTTCCTCGACGCCTTCCTACAGGATCCGAACCGGCTGGCACTCCGCAACTATGCCCGGTGGTGGTTCGACCGGCGGGCAGCCGCGGCACCCTTGGCGGCTTGCGACAACCTGAACCCCATCGCCTGCCAGGCAGTGCAGACACAACTCGGCATCGGGGCTCGCCCGTGGCCGTGGGACCTCACAGACCCCTTTACCCTCGTCGAGTATCTGGACTGGGCGCTGGCCAATGGCCAGGTGGCAACGCAGCCGACCCCGGTCCCCACAACGCCGCCGTCCTCGTCGGGAGACACCGGCAGCAGCCTGATGTCTGTCCTCACAATTCACGTCGTCGACGCCTCTGGCGTGCCACTGGGCGGGGCGTGCGTCGAGGTGGAGGTGCCAGTCGGCACCAGCACGGTCTGCGACAACGAGCAGTGGGATGGGTCGGCCACTGCAGGGCTGATTGAGATACGTGGGTACCCGGGTACCTACAAGGTTCGGGAGAATCGACCGCCCTCAGGCTACGCGGTGGTCGAGGACGTCAGGAGTGTCGAGGTGACAGCCGCCGGGGCTGCCATCATTCTCGTCCACGAGGCTGGTCCGAGGGGCACTGAAGGACCAGCCGCAAAGCCGAACTCGTCCATCCCGTCCCCCAGCCAGACAACCGGGATCGCAGGAGCAACCTACACCAGCCCACAGTTCGGCTACGTGGTGACTTGGCAGTCGCCCTGGGAGCCCACCACGGTTACCTCTGATCCCGAGGCTGGGGACTATCTCCGCTTGGGTACGGGGGACGTGGCCATGGAGTACCACGCCTTCTTCACTGACCAGCCTCTCAAGCAAGCCCTGGAGGCCTTCGTTGCTGAGCGTGCTCGAACTCATCCCGGGGTGACACCACAGTACCAAGCACCGGGCGGAGGACTCAATGCCGACAGTCCCGCCCTCTGGCACTTCACCTACACCAGGGCTGACGGAGTCGTCATGGGCGAGGCCACCATCGCGTTCTCGGTGGGGTCAGGCCGGGGGGTGCTGATGCGCACGGTCATCAGACCCGAAGATGATGCCTCACCACGGGCGCTCTTCTATGCCGTGTCGTTGGTCCTCGACCCGGTGGACGCCACTGCGGCAGCCCAGTGAGTGGACCAGCAGGTCGCCGAGAAGGAAACCGAGCTAGTTGACGCAGTTGGGTTGCTCCTCGGCCCTCGGTCATCTAACACCGTGTCACGAGGCATGGATTCCCAGCTAGGTGCCGGTCGCAGGGACCGAGGCGGGAACAAGCCCGGGGAGCGAAGCACTCCTGTGGAGGCAGGTGACGGATCGGTGCCGAACTAGCGAAGTTGGCTTCGTCCCACCAGACATCACCGTCCAACACTTCCACGGCGGGGGGATTTATCTCGTTAGTCTCGTTTATCTCGTCCCCAACCTCAGCCCTGTCGTGCACCTGCTGGAGATCCTGGAGGAACTGGATCGCCCGGTCCATATAACTCACGGCTCTCTCCTCAGGCATGTGTTAGTACGAGATAAACGAGGGAAACGAGATAAATGCGCGTCCATCACTTCGCCATCCACACCGTCGCTGGCCGTCCCCGTCCTCCGTCCGGTGGCCTCAGAGTGCTCGTCACTAGACCCGCACATACGAGGGTTTCCAAGGCAGCCGTGATCGCTACCGCCGGGACGTTACGGCCCCACAGGTTCACGATGCCATCCTGCGTCATCGAGCCGTTGGCGCGCAGAGCCTTGAGGATGCGGTCTGCGACTGGATTACCCACCGCATCGCCGAAGACGAACCGAGCCGAGTGTTCACAGTAGTTCCAGAACGCGAGCGCGGCAGCGAGGTGTTCGGGGCAGATCACTGGTGACTCAGCGAGCAACGCGTACAGGCTCGACAGGCGGAGCACCTGGGCCTCCGCACGAGCGGTGATGGCGCCGACGAGACCAGGTCTCCCTTCCGACAGCTCGGCGTACACCTCCTTCCAAAGCGCCTTCGCCTGGTCGTCGCGCCGGATCTCGTCGATGCGCCGCCCGAACTGCAGGGCCTGCCCGAGTCGCCTCGAGAGCGTCACGATCTGGTCCTCAGGCACCCGTCCCCCTTCGGGCAGGCACTTTGAGCGCTTGACCCAGACCCACAAGAAGCGGTTGGCAAAGCCGTTGGCCGCCTCGGTGGAGTCGAGGTTGCGCAGCAACTCGTCACGGGTGATGTGTCCCACGACGCTGACGTGTGGCGCGGTGGAGGAAGCCGGACTGGTCTTGGTGAGCACCCGCAAGTCGTGACCGTCCCATGCCTGCCGTAGGACGGCCGACAGGGTGTTGCCCTCCCGCCTCGCTCGCTGGAGCACGGAAGCGAACTCCTCCTCGATCACCAGTAGGCGCTTGTCTTGGACGCCGGGATCCTCTATGACGGTTTGATAGCCAACGACCGTCCGCTTTTCCCGGATCGGTTCGGTTTTCTCGATCGAATCCCGGACTGCCCAGATGAGCCCCTCACCGGAACTCAGGCCCGTGATGATGCGGTGGGATTCCCACTCCCTGTCGACTATGCCAATCAGTCTGCGCGGAGTTGCCATGGCCGTGTCCTTGCGTCCCTTGGACGACTCGCCGACCTGGACGACGTTGAGGTTGACTCCGTGGCGGGTATCACCGACACGGGTATGCGGGGTGCGTCCAAGAGCGGAGCCAAACAGCACGAGCAGGTTGCTCAGAATCGCGGCCGAGTCTGCTTCGGTATGTGGATCAATGGTGCGGACTAACTCGCCGGCGAGGCCGTGCAGTGCCAGGTCTGAGAGTGCCGGAGAACTGACCGAGGCACGAGGGGGGGGTGCACTGGTCCTGCCTCCGAGCCGGCGTTGCAGATCCTGAACTGCAAACGGAGGGCTCGTAGGTACGGCTGCCTCAGCCAAGAGACACCCCCTCCAGGGCTAGGTCTCTATCGCCAACGACCTCATCCGTGAGCGCTTGGAGCACGTCAGCAAAGTGATCCGTGCCCATGACGTGCATAGCAAAGGTGAACAGGTCACCGCCACGGTGGCAGCCGTGGCAGTACCACACCTGCTTTTCAGGGTGCACGGAGAAACTCGGCGTCCGCTCATCGTGGCCTGGTAAGGGACAGAGGCAAATGACCTCTCGCCCCCGACGTTCGAAAACCACGCCGCACGTTCGCTCTATGTAGGTGATGAGATCTACAGACTGCTTGATCGCCGCAGCGTCAGGACGTCGGTCTATCCAGCTTGACGGCCACTGAGGGGCAGTAGAGCGAGACCTAAGGCCGTCGCGCCGCGCCAGCTCCGCGTTCAGGTCCTCAATGGCGGCGAGAGCGAAGGCGCGGGTCTGGTCCGGGTAAGCCCAGCTCTCAGGAGCGGCCTCGAGGTCTACGTCAAGTTCGGTCAAGTCCCAAAGCCAGCACTCAGCCTCAGTCAGGAGTTGGGCCGTGGAAGAGTCGCGGAAGCGATTGCGGACGCCGATCACCGGGTCGGCCCTTCGTCCCCATGAGGGGGCTGAGCAAAGTGCGCGTCGAAGTCGGGGCCCATCGGAGCTGGAGCATCACCACCGCAGCCTCCTGCCGCTGAGCGCGCCGCCACCCAACGGCGCAGGTCCTCGGCCGGGATTCGGCGCGAGGTGCCGACGGTGATCGACGGCAGGTCGCCCCTCGATACCAACTCGTAGACCTTGGTTCTGCCCAGTCCCAGCATTTGAGCTGCTTCGTCCACACGGAGTAGCAATTTCTCCATCTGGCGTGTCTCCCGTCCTGACTAGTCAAGGCTCGGACCGCTCCGAACCGTTGGTGGTCATTGTGCGTTGCCCTCGGTTGGTAGAGAATGGGTTTAGAACCGAGCCATGCGCCGAGTAGGGAGAGACCGAATGGCGAGGGATGGTTACCACCGGGGGGCGCTGTTCCCTCACTCCGAAATCCAGCCAACTGCCCTGACCGTTGGAAATCCCCTCGGGTTTGGCCGAATCCCAGTTCCCGAGGCCGTTTGGTATGAGCAAGGACCTCCTGGCCCGCCACGAATCGGGTGGCGGGTCGGAGGACAGCGCTACAGCCCTCCTATCGTCCGCTGCTTGCGGGATTTCACCCGGCTAGCCGATGCGCCGGACGCCAAAATCGTTGCCTTCGCCGAGCGGTGGGGCTATCTAGGAATCTGCGAACACGGCTGCCCCTGGCTCCACCAGGATCGGGATGTCGACTGCGCCCCGTTAGATCAGAGGCACCGGACGTGGGAGGATCCCCCGACGCAGCTCGCATGGCTGCAACGCCACAGCGCGGATCTTGATCACCCTTACCTGTACCGAAGTGCACACTGGGAGCCGATCGTAGCCTGGCGCCTCTACGCCCGGGCGATGGGCGTCATCCTGAGCTTGGCCGCTGCGATCCAGCGAGGCGCCCCTACGAGGTCGCAGGATTGGCGCGATGCCTACACGGGGCGGGACATCCCGACATGGGAGGCGTTGGCGGACGAGGCTTCGTGGGACGTGCCTGGCTCTTGGCCCGACCTGAGCTGGTCAGGCTTCAATCCCCAAGGCAGCGAGCGACGGGAAAAGCTGTCTTTTGTCGTCAATGGCCTGTTGCGCGTCGGCAACGTGCTGCCATTCCTCGCTTTCGGTAGCACCGAGCCGCGTGTCACACTCGGTGCGGTGACCTCCCAGCGGCCGGCCGGTGCTGAGCCATGGGACGGGCCCTACCTCTTTGGGGTGCTGGTCTGCCAACTGGCGGCCGCTATCACGTCACCGACCGGAGTCTTCAACTGCTCATGGTGTCAGCGGGCCTATGCACCGGACCGCCGACCCCGCTCCGATCGGGGCCACTACTGCTGCGATGAATGCCGTTACGAGGCGGCGAAAGCGAGCGATCTCGCAAGCTGGCATCGCCGAAAACCGGCGCGGCAAGGTGGCCGCAGACGAGGCCCGAGGAACCATCCTGACGGCAACCTTGACGGCAACCGCTCGGGTTCACAGGCGTCCGAAAGCAACCGCGAGGTCTAAAGCTAGCCTCATTCGAACGTGAACGGACAGCAACGGACGCCATTCCCTGGGACTTTTAATCCATTGGTTCAGGGTTCGAGTCCCTGCGGGGTCACCCCAGAAAATGGCTTGGTGAAGCCAAAAACGGCACCCGGGGAAGATCGACTGCCCGGGCGCCGTTCTGATTGACAGCCAACCTGACAGCCAAATGCCCAACGACGGTCGCGTCCTCGATCGGTGGTTAGGCGTTTCCTGCCAGGATGGCTTCCATCAGTCCGGCCGCCGCGTGCCGGAGCACCGGCATGACGTGGCTGTAGGTGTCCATCGTGAGGGCAATCTGCCTGTGACCAAGGAGCTCCATCACGACACGTATCGGGAGGGTGTTGGGCCAGGAGGAGCGAGGCGCGGCAGTGCCGCAGGTCGTGGAACCGCTGGCGGGGCAACCAGGCGCCCGCGAGGATCTTCCGGAGCCGATGCGTGACGTTGCTGCCGTCGAGCGGTGTCCCGACCGACGACGGAAAGACGAGTCCCCACTCCTGCCACCGTGAACCCGCGGCGGGACGCTCGTCCGGTTGGCGCTGCTGGTGACCGCGGAGGACGGCAATGCTTGCCGTGGGCATGGAGATCGAGCGGCGGCTCCTGGCGGTCTTTGGCTCGGTGAAGTGCCAGGTGCCGTCAATCTTCTGGACCGTGTGCCGAATGTGGATCGTCCCGGCGTTCAGGTCAACGTCGTCGCACCGCAGGGCCAGTGCCTCGCCTTCGCAGGTCAAGCGCAACCGTGACGGTGAAGAAGGCCTCGAGTCGATCACCCCGCACGACCGCGAGGAAGGTGCGGGCCTGGTTCGGCGTCAGGGGGTGAACTTCAGGCCGGCGGGACCGTGGGGGATCGACAAGCGTCGCGACGTTGCGGGCGACGAGCCCCCACTTCATGGCCTGGTTGAGGGCGCTGCGGAGCACCGCGCGCATGTATTGCACCGTTCGTGGGGATAAGCCGGACGCGAGTTTGTCGTTCAACAGAGCCTGGACCTGCTAAGGAGTAAGCTTCGTGATCTGATGGTGCCCCAGGGCCGGCTTGAGGTAGAGCCGAACGTAGGTGGCATAGCTCTGGTAAGTGCTCGGACGCACCTTCGGCCGCACCACGTCCGTCAGCCAGCAATCAAGAAACTGGGCAACGGTTTGGCGCTCGACGGCTACGGGTAAGCCAAGCTGCTGATCACGGAGCGCCACCTTCAGCTGCTCGGCCACCCCCCGCCGGGTGGCGCCATAGAGGTACTTGCGGACGCGCTTCCCGTTCTTGTAGCCCAGGTTGATACAGGCCA
>JAUJMG010000234.1 GCA_030446955.1 Thermomicrobiales bacterium | reverse complement strand
TAGATCCTCGAGGACACCGGGGGCAAACCGGGTCGTCTCGACGCAGAGCTGCAGACCCCCGGCATCTGGGCAGTTGCCGCGTGGATCGGCGCGCTCGGCGTCGATCGCATGCGCAACGTCTTGGCGGAAGTCGACGACGTTGAGCACGGCGCTCGCCGTCCCGGCGATGATGCCCTTTCCGCCAACGCCGCCCGTGACCAGTGTGGGCTGGCCCTGCCGCACGACGATCGCGGGCCCCTGCGATGAGCGCGGACGCTTGCGCGGCTCGGGCTTGTTGACATGGTTCACGTCGTTGTCGAAGTCGGTGAGCTGGTTGTTGAGCAGAAATCCGGTGCCGACGGCGGTCACACCGCTGCCCATCGGCTGCTCGATCGAGCAGTTGAGCGCGACGGCGTTGCCCCACTTGTCGATCACGGCAATGTTGTGCGTGTTGGTGCCCTCAACTGTCGCTGGCTCCGTGCCGAAGGCCTGGGCGCGGGCGAGGTCGATCTGCATTCGGAGACTGGCCGCGTACTCCTTGGAGGTCAGAAACGCTGGGGTGGGAGTGAAGGCTGGGTCGGTTAGGTACTGCGCTCGGTCGCGCCAGGCGATCTTCATCGCTTCGGCGAAGAGGTGCACCTGGTCGGCCGAGCTCTGGCCGGCCGCTCGCAGGTCATAGCCCTCGAGAATGTTGAGCACCTGCGCGACCGCGGTCCCGGCCGACGACGGCGCCGCCATGCCGATGTACTCCGAGCCGCGATAGCGCGTGCGCACCGCCGGGCGCGAAATCGCCCGGTAGTCGGTCAGGTCCGTCGCTTCCCACCCAGACCCCTCCGGCCGATCGTTGAGGAAGGGAGAGGGTTGGCTCATCATCTCCGCGAGCAGATCGTCGGCGATCGTCCCGCCCGGAAGTTCGGGGTTGTAGAAGGCTTCAGCGCCCAGTCGCTTGAGCTCCAACATGTCCTCGGCCAGGGGCAGGTTGCGCATCTTCTGGCCGGCCGTGTGATGGGCTGGTGCATCCAGGTAGATCGCCGCCGTCGCCGGGAACACGGCCAGTCGTGCAGCGTTGAAGGGATTGGCGATGTAGTCGGCGACGAACTTGGGCACGGTGAACCCGTTAACAGCCAGGTCGATGGCAGGCTGCAGCACGCTCATGTCCGGGTCCAGGTCGAGGGGGTCCTGCATCAGCGACCTCGTCCCGTGCTTTTTCAGGGCCAGGTCGATGCCGGCGACGCTTCCAGGGATCCCTACGACGTTGTGGCCGCCGCCCCATGCGTAGAGGTCGGCGTTGACGCCGAAACCGTTCGTGAACACGTAGTTCTTCGGTGACCACTCGCGGAAGTCGATCGTGTCGACCTCGCCACTGGCCGAGCGATAGACCATGAAGCCGCCGCCGCCGATCCCGCAAGAGTCGAACTGAGCGACCCCGACGGCGAACATGGTGGCCGCCGCCGCGTCCACGGCGTTCCCGCCGTCATCGAGCATCTTCAGGCCCGCCAGCGCCGCCTCGCGGTTGCCCGCGGCGACGACTCCGCCAGTCTTCGACGACGCCGTACCAAGATCCTTGTACTGCTCAAAGACGCTGCCCTCGACCGCTTCCGCCGGGGAGATGCCCACGCCGGCCATAAGCGCCAGCCCAAGGCAGATGGCAATCCACTGCCGTGTCACATGCGCCTGCCGGCCGGGAGGACGGGGAGCGACGCCAGCGGGACGCAGGCGGCGATAGACGCGTGGCGAATTTCTGTCGATGATCATCTGTTCCTCGCGTTCGTCGGTCGGGCAACCCTTGCCCTCGGCAAGGCCACACGGATTCGTGGTGCTCGGCGCCCGCCCCCAGTGCACTCGAGATTCGGCCGGAACACCCCTGAGCCGACAGGATCGCCCCTGGCGCTGGGCCGACCATCCGGGTACAACCCTCATATTTCCGCCCTGCGGCTGGGCCAAGGCGGCCAAATGTACGGGGCGGCTACGGATGGTCAGCGACCACACTTCGCGCAGGACGGCGTAGTGTGATCGCCCTTCGGATCGACGAGACACAGACAGCCCCGTCTGGCGAACTGGAGACCAGGACGACGCCGGCACGGCGTTTCAACGGCTGCCTGGACCCGCTGGCGGTGCTGGGGGAGGCGCTCAAAGCCCCCGAGGGTCCGTCTGCCAGCGGGCCACTTCGGCCCTGAGGTCGAGCCGAGAGGACAGGCCGAGTGACCCAACCGACTCTTGCAGCCGGAGAGGCATGCACTGGCGAGGCCGGAAGGGAGCGTAAACAGGCCCATGACAAACCAAGGCAAGGAGCGGGCCCCGGAGCCGCGGGGCCCATACTGTGCTCACGAGTCCGCGTTGGTCCCGGTCAGGTGAGGGCTGCCTGTGTAGGCCCCTGCTCGTGGGCGAAGTCCCGGCCGCGAGCTCGCCGAAGTGCACCTCGGCCTTCTGGCCCGGGCCATGGTCTGGGCACCGTCACCGCGCCCAGTGTTTGGCGACAGAGGACCCAGCTTCGGTCGAGGATCACGCTCGGAGGCCTCTCGGCGGCCGGAGGGACGGGTGCTACGCCATCGCGGCTGGGCAGGATTCGAGGACCTACATGGCATCGAGGGGCTGGCGGGGCACGGCCAGTGCTCTACCGGAGTTCGTCGGGCTCCACTGGCACGGACCCACGGACAACAGTCCCCCTCCCAGGTGCTGTCACGATCTCGATCCGACCGCCTGCTCCTTCGATGCGGTCGCGCAGGTTCACGAGGCCGGCTCCGGGGCTTGTACCGAGGGCGAACCCCGGCCCCTCGTCGCTTACAGCGAAACAGAATTCGTCCCCGCTGGCGGAGAGGGTCACGGCAACCTCGGAGCCCGGGGCATGTTTGGAGACGTTCTGGAGGGCCTCGAGGCAACAGAAGTACACCGCCGCTTCGCGCTCCGCCCCGAGGCGGGTGCTCCGGGCCTCCGGCGACGCGACTACGGTGGCGGTGGGCATATGACGCTCGACGTGAGCCTCGAGCGCGGCCACCACCCCCCGGTCGGCCAGGAGCTTAGGGAAGATGCCCTGGGCGAGGCTACGCACACCCTCGAGCGCCTCGTCGGCCTCCAAGGTGAGCCGGTCGGCGAGGGGAGCGACGGCCGCTGGTCGCTCGCTCGCCAGATGGCGGAGCAGACGTAACTGACCGGCCAGGGACACAAGCTGCTGCTGAGCACCGTCGTGCAGATCTCGCTCGAGCCGGCGCCGCTCAAGCTCTTGGGCGGTCACCAGCCGTTGGCGGGACTCCCTCAGCTCCGTCGCTTGTTCACTCACCTGCTCGATACGCTCTCGCAAGTTCAAGGCAAGTCCGACGTTGTGCAGCGCGGGCCCAGCTTGGCGCGCCAGGTCCTCGAGAAGCCTCTCCTCCGCCGGCTGTAACGGGTCGCCCCGCTTCCGACCGATGGCGATCTCCCCGACCGGTCGTTGGTGGTGATGAACGACGACCGTCCGTTTATAGGGCCCTTCCGCATGGGGCGGCCACGTGAAGTGTTGCTCACCATCGGCGACGAACACCCGCACGCGTACGCGCTCGGCTGCCAGTCCCTCTGCGGCCGCCTTGGCGATGCGTGGCAGGAGCTCGTCGGTCGAGATGGCGTCGGCGATCTGCCGCGAGAAGGCGGCCATGGCCTCATAGGGCGTTGACCGCTGCCCGTACACCATCCGGTTGGCGATGCGTTGGAGCCGCTCCCGAGCCGGGTGGAAAAGCACGGCGATGACGAGGGTGGCGACAACGGAGACGGCGAGGTCCTCGCTGTCGATGGCTGCGGCACGAGCGCCGGTCAGCGTCACCGCAGCGGCGTACACGGCCGTGATGGCGGCGGCCAGGGCGCCGTACACCAGCGCCTTGCTCAGCACGACGTCGATATCGAGCAGTCGGTGACGGAGGATGGCGATCCCCACCGTGCCTAGGAAGAATATGATGGACACCGGCCCGAAGGGGCTGGGGTCGAGAAACGGCGCTATGACGAATGCGTACACGGCCAAGGTGGCGGCGCCCGTCCCGACCCACTTGACCTGTTGGCGGAGCTCCCCCTCGGCGCTACGCAGCCGCACCAGTATCGACAACCCTGCGGCGATGATGGCCACCTGAAGGGCCGGCCAGGACCAGCGGGCGAGGAACCCGAGAGCAGTTCCTGCGCGTTCCCGGGCGACCGTCAGAGCAAAGGGCTCGTTGGGGGTGCCGTACGGGGCGTGCGGCGTGATCGCCAAGACGAAGACCAAGACCGCGTACGACCCCACGAGCAAAGCGGCGACCGGGCGCCAACGTCGCGACGGCAGGCGTCCGTCGGGGAGAGTCAGGAACAGCAACCCTCCGAGAACCCAGTCCAGATGATGCAAGGCCGGTAGGCCCACATGCAGGACGGCATCGGCCCCGGGCAGCGGTCCGACTGATGCCCCCGTGGGGTACAGCGAGTAGGCGAAGACGAAGCTCTGAACTGTGGTGGCGACGGCGCTGCCCAGCAGGAGCCACCCAGCCGGGTGACGTCGGCGCACGGCGGCGAGGACCGTTCCGAGTGTGATGCGAACCAGGACCTCAGTGATACCGAGCAGCGGTCCGGCAGCGGCCAGTACGCCCCACCCGGCGACCTTCACAGTCAGCAGCAGGGTGGCCCCCATGGCGATGAGGGCCACCGCGGCGAACGGAAGGGGCAGGAGGCTATGTTCGCCTCTACGCATCGTACCCGCCGCTGCAGGCCTCATTCGGAAGGGTCGCCCGGTGATCCGGCTCGTCCTGGCTGACGACAGCTTCCTTGTCCGCCGCGGGCTGCGTGCCGTCGTGGAAGCCGAGCCGGAGTTTGAAGTCGTCCACGAGTGCGACGATCTGGGCTCCATCCTGGCCGCCGTCGACACCGCCACGCCTGACGTGGTGATCACCGACATTCGCATGCCGCCCACTGCCACCGACGAGGGAATTCAGGCCGCGGCGCGGCTCCGGCGCTCCCACCCGACCGTCGGGGTAGTCGTTCTCAGCCAGTACGTCGATTAACGATATGTCCTCGACTATCTGCGGGACGGCACCGCGGGTCACGCCTATGTGCTGAAAGAGGCGATCTACGATCCCTCGCAGTTGCTGGCCGCCGTGCAAGCGGTCGTCGCCGGCGGGTCGATGATCGATCCGAACGTTATGGACGCGTTGGTCTCTGCTTCTGTGCGACAGAGGGAATCGCCACTGGCCACTCTCACCAGGCGTGAGCAGCAGGTGTTGGCCCACATGGCCCTCGACGATCCCGACGGTCACCAGAAGGAAGAGGCACCGCCCAGACACATTCTTCGGTCGGGAAATGACGACGCCCCCGGAGATCCCGAGGAGTATGCCCACCGGCAGGAACTCGATGATCACGAGCGGAGTGACTGATGAGGCCATACGCAAGGCGAGTGACGCAGCAGCAATGGTTCCCACGATGGCCACGGGTATGATCGCGCTTCGCCGGTTCCGCACCGCTGCCTCCGCTCCCTGTCCCTGGGTACTCTCTCACTGGTGTCAATCCGGCTGGTGTTGGCCGAGGACAGCTTCATCGTGCGGCGGGGACTGACCGCCGTCATCGACGCCACTCCCGGCGTCGAGCTGGCTGGTTCATGCGGTGACCTTGATTCGCTGCTGCGACAGGTGGAAGCTGTGAAGCCCGACGTCGTACTGACCGACATCCGCATGCCTCCCACGAACACCGACGAGGGGATCAGGGCGGCTGCGAGTCTGCGACGGACGCAACCTTACGTCGGGGTGGTTGTGCTCAGCCAGCATCTCGATGCCCAGTACGTCCTCTCCTTCTTTCGAGACGGCACGGCTGGTCGCGCGTACCTGCTCAAGGAGAACGTCTACGACCCCGACCAGCTGCTCGCCGCTGTACACGCCGTCGTCACCGGCGGTTCAATGATCGATCCGCAGGTGACCGGGGCGCTTGTCCAGGGCCGGCTCCGGATGGAGGCCTCCCCACTTGCAGGGCTTACCCGCCGCGAGCTCGAGGCCCTCTCCTGCATGGCCCAGGGCTTGGACAACAAGGCGATCGCCGACGCCTTCTCCCTGTCCGTGCGCGGAGTCGAGCGCCACATCAACTCGATCTTCTCGAAACTGGGCTTGCGCGAAGCACAAGACGTTCATCGCCGGGTCAAGGCGGTGCTGCTGTACCTGGCGGAGCGCGACTGATTTGACGTCGGCTCATCGTGGACGGCCATGTCCTGTCGCTTTTGCGACACGGATTGTGTAGGCAGCACACTTCCGGCCGCCGCCGACGATGCTTAAGGTCGGCTCCATGTCGTTTCTTGGCAAGAGTGCACTGACACTCCATGATCAAGTCCTCTGACTCCTTCGGCGTGGACGCCCTCGTTCTCCAGTTTTCGGCGTTGGAGACTAGGAAGGTGGCTGTGGTGATCGATGGCAGTCATTTGACTTAAGACGCAAAGATCGGCCCTTGGCTCCACTGATGCGCTTGTGGCTTGCGTGGTGGAGAGGAAGGCCGGTTGCACAACGCACGGTCGCTTCAGGCTCGTCATCGAAGAGCCGTGGCAGCGTGCCGAGCGTGAACACGAGTCCGTCTACACGAACACGCACGTCCCGTCCGCGTCCGCCCATCCAATCGAGGAACAAGGATGAT
>JAUJMG010000233.1 GCA_030446955.1 Thermomicrobiales bacterium | reverse complement strand
AGCCGTTAACGCGACGGGCCGCCGGGCGAGCATCCCTGCTCGCGTCCGGCGGCCCATGCGTCCACCCCTCAGTTGTTGTCCCTATTGTAGCAGTCACCCGATGCCGTCCCGGTTAGATCCCTTCGCCTGCCGCACAAAGACGACCACGTAGCAGACGAGGTAGTTGGCGAAGGCGGACGACGCCAAGGCGGATCTTTGGATCAACGAACTGCGATGACCTTGGGTTGTCGGACCACAAGGGCAACGCCGATGGCGGTCACCACCATCCCGACGAGCGCTGGGGGACCTAAGCGCTCGCCGAAGAGGAGGTAGGCCTCGAGGGCCGTCGCCGGCGGCACGAGGTAGAGCAGGCTGGCCACTCGCGAGACGGCGCGCTGGCGGATCAGGGCCAGCAGCAACAGCATCGCTCCCAGGGAGAGCACGAGCAGCAGCCACGCGAGCGCGAGAACGAACGGCAGGGTCCAGTCGATGCGCACACCTTCTGCCACGGCTAGCGGGGCAAGAAGAGCGGCCGCTGCGAGGTACTGAATTGCCGCCGCAGCCGTCAGGTCCGCTCCGCCGCCGAACCGCTTCTGGTAGAGCGTGCCGGAGGTGGCCGCGAGCAGGGCGACGGTGATAGCGACGAAGGAGGCGAGGGCGATGGACTGCTTCTCCGCCATCCGGACCTGTTCCCCCACAACCAGCGCCACCCCCACAAAGCCGAGGAGCAGCCCGAGCCATTGCCGTCCGGCGACGGACTCGCGCAGCAGCACGTGAGCCCCGACGGCAGTCAGGACCGGCTGCAGCCCGACGATGAGGGAGGCGAGTCCGGCCGGCATGCCGCGGTCAATGGCGAAGAAGACCCCACCCAGGTAGCCGGCGTGGAGGAGCAGGCCAGCGACCGCGAGGTGAGCAGCCTCCCGAGGCCTGCGGGGCCAGATGGCGCGTCCGGCGATGGCGAGACCAGCAAGGAGGACCCAGGCGAGTTGCATCCGGACGAAGAGGAAGGTGAAGGGGCCAGCGTAGGGGAGGCCGTACTTGGCGCCGACGAAGCCGGTGCTCCAGAGCGTAACGAACAGCCAGGGGGCGACCTCGGGGAGCAGCCCGTCCCCCTGACGTCGTGTCCCGTTCCTCAGCATCACCTAGCCCATTCATGGAAACGGGCTCTTGGCGAGCTAGCTTGCTCGACCTAAGCGCCCCGTGCGTCGATGTCGTTCGTGTGCTGTCCGATTCACGTCGAGGTGATGGCCTCCAACCTCGTAGGGACAGGGAGTATAGGAGACGCAGTTGTGCCCCTCAAACAAGACAGGGGGTATAGCGTCCTGCCCCTGGCTGAACGGATTTGGCAACACCCCCCGCCTGGGCCCTAGGGGCTCAGGGTACATGGGGGTATCCGACTCCGCGGCGGCTTGATTGGTTGTCGCTCAGAACCTCGTTCGGCTCGGAAGACGCGGCGTCCCGCGAAGTCCAAAGCCGACTCTGGCAAGACTCCGTCCGGGATGCCAGGGTCCGACTGGCCCTCGACCCAGCACCACTTCCTAATCGCTTCTCGTCGACTGGGTGCTCATGAAACGTCGATGGTCGCCCTACGCTCCCTGGAACGTCCGCCTACCGAACAATGCGCTCGCTTCCTAATGCTGGGTTCGGTGGGATCCCGACGGATGGGGAATCCTCACAGGGGCGTGTGATGCGGTCCTGGTTTCTCTAATCCTAAGACGCTTGCTCGCCCGTTCCCTCTGTGACCGTCTCACTTGCCTGTTCCCGTAGGTAGTTCAGGCCCGGCTCAGACAGCGTCGGCATCGGTCCCCGGGAGAGGAGCTTGAAGCGCCCGGTCGAGGGGTGCCAGCGCCAAACTTGGTGCTCGTATTGCAACCGCCCTTCCGATCCTTCCTCGCCTCCCTCCGGGCTAGTTGAGGCACCGGGAAGCCACGTTCGGGCGAGCGCCTCGATCTCCAGCTTGCCGTCGCCATCCAAGTCGGTGAGCACAGCGTTCACGAAGAACGGAGTCAAGGATCGGGCTGCGTCCTCCTTTCTGAGCAACTCGTAGCGGCCGTTGCGGAATTTGAACGGCATTAACGCGGATCCGGCGGTCCA
Source organism: Thermomicrobiales bacterium (assembly GCA_030446955.1). Lineage (GTDB taxonomy): Bacteria > Chloroflexota > Chloroflexia > Thermomicrobiales > UBA6265 > LC2-1. The sequence continues at coordinate 4,507 of JAUJMG010000233.1, read as the reverse complement.
CCCCAATACACAGACCATCTCGTTGGCCCCGTCGTTGTCCACGTCGGAAAGGAAGACGTGCTGAACAAGTTGGAAAACGAACGGCTCTTTAACCTGCTCGACTTCTACGGCTTCGATCTCGTCATTTTGCACGTCGTAGACGACCACCGGGGCAGTCCGTTGCAACCCGTCGGCTAGGACTTCCTGGACGATCTCCAGTTGACCGTCATTGTCCGCATCGAGCATGAACGGAACCCGCTCGCCATAGCGGATTTCGCGGGGCCGGACCAGTTGTGCGCCGCCTCGCGAGCTGCGAGAGCGCTGGATGGCACTGTCGGCCATGAGGAGCAGGCGGTTGGCCAAGATGATGAGGTCGAAGGCCGTTTCCTGGTCGCTGCCTGGGAACCCGTGAGCGTGTGTGTTGCGGAAGAGCTGGAAGGCACCGCGGAAAAGGTTGTGCCTGGCCGCGGCAGCTCGCCGTGGTTGTTTATCCGGTTCCTGCGGGTCGTTCGCCTGCACATCGTTCAAGACGCCCTTGCCCGGTTCAAATGCCGCGTCGATAAGCGGACCCGCGGGCACGGGCAGCTTGATCTCTTGACGAAGCCGGCCCTCGACTGCTTTGAAGGCATTGAGAACTGCGTCGTCGTACCGCCCCGCTTGGAATGGCTCGACTACATGCCTAGCCAAGGCTGAATGCAGATACTTTCCTCGAATCTGAATCGGGTTTGAGCCCTGGTCAGTCATAACCTCACCCTAATTGGATCCGCCGGTCATCGCTTCGATAGAACTCCTGTGCGAAGTCAGATTCGCACCCGGCGACATCTAGCAGCGCCGCCCGCAGCCTGCTGCCGCAGACGGGGCACCTCGTGCGCCGGTCGCACGAACGAGAAATACTCCTTGGTGAGCCCCGTCGCGATAGCCATAACCTGCAGTCGGCACTTTCCGGATCCGGCGCCCTGTTCTCCCGCATCCCCCACCCCGACCCGGCAACAGCGGCTCGGATTTCGATCCATGAGGTGCACATCGATGCGGTGGGCTATCCGCGCACGCGACGCCCGTCGCTCGCATCCCTACCTGCAGTACCGGACGACGGCACACCTCATGATCCGGGTCACTCCCCAGCCGAAACACGCCTGTTGCGGTTCCGCCGTCGCGAATGCCGCCCTTGACGCTAGGTGAGCTGTCGTCGCGCCCCTTAAAGTTGGTTCCGCGGTGGAGCGGACTCGCGCGCGGAAAGGGCGGGATGCTGGCGGGCCGGCGGCCGGCGTCATGATCAGCAGGTCGCTGTCGGCGTGGCGGTGGCATGCTCTTCTTCGACCAGGCGTGGAGCGACAAAAACCGTGATCTGTGCCCGGTCGGTGCCAGCTGGGTCTGGGGCAAGATAAGCAATGCCCGCAAAGCGCGAGCGGTTCTGGTCGCGCAGCCCGACTACGAATGCGCCATCGGCGCCTACGATGCCGCCAATCTCCCCGCAGGCGATGACAGATTCGGTTGTGCTTTTGCGCAGCGCAGGGCCGGAGAGATGTACGGTAATCGCGTGGTCCGCGGCGAGCAGATCGTCCAATGAGGCGTCGTCGAGCATTGTGTACGACGTCTCCCCTACGGCGGCTTCCTTCGCCCCCACCACGTCCCCCTCGGCTCGCACAACATCCGTCAGGCGGAACCGAGGACGCGAACTGAGGTCTGCACATGTGCCTTCGTGAATGCGTGCTGGACGGCCGGCCACGGGCTCGGTCGGGGCGGCTGGCTCCTCATCAACGGCGGCCGGGACTTCCTCGCCGAGGCAGGCGCCGTTGGCACAAGCGCCACTTGAGCAGGCGTTGCCACAGGCACCGCAGTGTGCCGGATCGTTCGCCAAGTCCCGACAGCCGGAGCTAGAGCAATCGCTGTACCCGGGTAGACAGGGGATCTGGCACTCGCCAGCGACGCAGATGCCGATTTCCGACTCGCCCGGCCCGACCTCGCCAAAGCACTGGGCGTGGCACCGGCCGCAGTTATAGATGTCGCTAGAGAGGTCGACGCAGGCGCCGAAGCAGTCGGTCAGGCCAGGCGGGCAAGTCATGGACGAGCATGTGCCCCCAACGCAAACGCCGCTCCCGCAGAAGACCCCACAGTCGCCGCAGTTGTACGAGTCGGTGCTCAGGTCCGTGCAGTAGGTGTCGCCGTTCCCGCCCGGGCAGGAATTGAGGCCGGTGTCCTCGCAAGTGACGCAGGCTCCGCCTACGCACGCCCCGCTAGCGCAGGTGTTCTCGCAGCTTCCACAGAACACCGGCGAGGTCAGCAGGTCGGCACAGAACTCTCGGCAGAAGGTGAGGCCGGGTGGACATTCCCCTTGAGCAGCTGCACCACGGAGTGGAGACGAGAAGAGACCGGCCGTCAAGCTCGCGGCCACCGTCCTAAGTGCGCGACGGCGCGAGGATCCCGTCCCCAGGACCCTCGCGATCTGTTCTAACCACTCCAACCGTTGGCCGTCCACGATCCCCTCCCTATTGCGTCCTGACGGCGACCCGCGAGGCGTTACTCTTCCAGTGCTATAGGATTGTAACGTCGGTCACATCAACAAGGGTTACGGAGTATCGTCCGCTCGGGTGTTCGGACTAGTCACGTCTGGCTCAGCTCGCTGGCTTCCTCCCCCCAGGCTGCGTGTGTCAAGCGCGCCAAGGTTTCCCAATGGCGCCGGTGGGGCACCTTCTGCCCACGGCGCACGAACGAGCAATATCCCTCGGAGAGCCCTGTCGCGATAGCCATGGCCCGGAGTGGGACGCCGAGCAGCCCCGGCAGGATGTCACGTTGAAAAATGTCACGATCCGGAGGGGGACCGTCCGTTTCGTCCCAGAGGGCTGCGGCCGCGACGTGGGCCGCGTTCCGTGCGCCGCGCTTGCGCGCCGCAACCCCGCCGTGGGCCGGATCGGTACCAGCATCGCGGAGCCTAGCAAGGGCAGCCGGTCCGGCTTCGAGGAAAGCATCAACTGCATCCTCCATTCTCCCCGGCAGGCATTGGTCGCAGTACGAACGCTGTCTTTGCTCCAGCACTACGCCGCATTCGCGGCATGCCTTGGGAAGCGGAGCACGACTCGCTGGACTGGCTGCCTTGCTTCGCCCCTGGCTCGCATCCCGCCCGGCACTTCGATTCGCTCCAGTTAGCAGCGTTGGCACAGGCTGCCGTTGCCTCTGCGTGCGCCGCCTATCGTCTGTGAAAAGCGCACCCGCGGCCTGCTCTGCAATCGGTGCGACTGCCTTTGCCCACCGTGGTGCCGTCTCCGCCAGCAGCTGCGGCAGCGGCGGCACCAGCCGGCAGGTCCCGGTCCGCGTCTCGTGGAACTCCCGTGCGGCGAACACCCGGTCTCGCAGCAACTCGAGCACGAACGCATCGACGCCCGGCCGCACGGGCTCCATCAAGTCGTGGACCAGCGAGTCCCGCGCCCGCTGGTCGGCGTGCAAGATGCCCAGCCCCGGGTCAAGCCCCATCGTTAGCACTGCGATCCGCGCTTCCGTCTCAAGCACCGCATAGAGGTAGTTGAGGAGCGCATTGGCCGAGTTGGCAGCGTTGCGCGGCGAGCCCGTTAGCGGGGAAGAGCGAGCACCGAAGCAGCGCCAGTGGTCAGGGACGCGGTCGGCGTCCTTGCGGACGAACTGAACGGGCCCCGAGCACCATGCGGCCCAGTACGCGACCGCCGCGGCTGCCTCCGCGCTCCGCAGCTCCTCGAAATTCGCGGCGGTGCTAACCGCCATCAGGGACTGGTCGATGGTGTGGACCGCGTCCGCCGTCGCTGGGAGTCGTCCTAGGATCCCTCGTTGCCCCTCGAGCTTGCCACGGAGCAGGTCCCGCACGATGACCAGCCCCCTTCCATTCGCTGGGGCGAGCGCCTGGGCGCGGCGGAGCCGGGGGTCGTCCAGGCCCGACGGGGCGAAACAGGCCACCACCCGGGCATCGGCGTCAATCTGGACGAAGGCGGCGCCCACGTCGTGCAGCCACCGCAGCGCCTCGAGCGAGACGGTGCCGGAATGCCCGAGCACAACCAGGCGCTTGAGCTTGGCCGCCGCCCGCGCCAGCCGGACTTCGCGCCGGTGACCCAGGTGGTTATCCGTCGCCACCAGGTGGCTGCGCTCGACCCGAATCCTCAGTCCGTAGCCTGAGCAGACGAGCAGGCCGCTGCGAACCGTCAGGGGGCTAGGGTCGGGAAGCGGAGATGTGATGGCTTGGTCCTGCATGCCAATGAGTCCTTTCCGTGTTCCCCCGGATCGATACCAGCCCCCGCCGGAGCTCTTGGTGCGCTTGAGTGCAAGTCGTTCATGACGTGAGCTCTAGAGCCTCTCTCATGCCTGGGTGGGCATCCACATATGCCTCCACTTCTTCCCAGATGCGCCTCCGCTCCTCTTCAGACAGCGCAGTGGCCGCAGAGTCGGCACTGGGGTGCAGGACATGGCGGTACTGGGGGAACGCTCGCAGGAGTGCCAGTCCTGCCTCGACGTGGGGATAGACTCGCTCCACAGCCGACCGAACTTCGTGGACGTCCGCCGGTCCGAG